>QNBY01000206.1 GCA_003644275.1 Planctomycetota bacterium | reverse complement strand
TCGGATGCTCCCACCTCACGCCCTCGATGGTGAGAGGCTCGCCCGCCAGAACCAGGTACATGGCGAGGCACGTAACCAGCGAGAGCAGCAGGAAGAAACTGAACTTCAGCCGACGGAAGGTCATGGCGCCCCCTTGCTACTGGAAGTAGTTGTCTATGTAATGCGTGTCGTAGTTGCCGCTCTTGAACGTCTCGCTGTCGAGCACCGTCTTGAAGAAGGGTATCGTCGTCCGCACCCCTTCTATTATGTACTCGTCCAGCGCCGATCGCATCCTCGCTATCGCGTCCTCCCGGTCCTTCCCCGTCACTATCAACTTCGCCAGAAGCGAATCGTAGTTCGGCGGAACATTATACCCCGAGAAGACGTGCGTATCAACCCGGATGCCCTTCCCCTGCGGCGGAGAGTGGAACGCTATGTGCCCCGGCGAGGGCGAGAAGTCGCCGTACGGATCCTCCGCGTTTATCCGGCATTCGATGGCGTGCCCCTTGAACCTCACGTCCTCCTGGCGGAACGGAAGCTCCTCGCCCGCCGCCGCCAGTATCTGCTGCTCCACTATGTCTATCCCCGTCACCGCCTCGGACACCGGGTGCTCCACCTGGATGCGCGCGTTCACCTCTATGAAGTAGTACTCCCCCGTGTCCATGTCGAACAGGAACTCCACCGTCCCCGCGTTCGTGTAGCCCGCCGCCCGCAGCAGCTTCACCGCGTCCGCCGTCAGCCGCGCCCGTATCTCCTCGTCTATCACCGGCGACGGCGACTCCTCCAGCAGCTTCTGGTGCCGCCGCTGTATGGTGCAGTCCCGCTCGCCCAGATGCACGATGTGCCCGTGCTTGTCCGCTATCGCCTGCACCTCTATGTGCCGCGCGCGGGTTATGTACTTCTCCAGGTACACCGACGGGTCCCCGAAGCTCGCCTCCGCCTCCCGCCGCGCCGCCGAGAGGAACTGCAACAGGCTCGCGTCGTTGCGCGCCATCCGCATACCCCGCCCCCCGCCTCCGGCCGCCGCCTTGATCATCACCGGATACCCTATCTCCCGCGCCGTCTCCAGCGCCGTCCGGTCGTCCGTGATCACCGAACTCGAACCCGGAACCACCGGAACCCCCGCCTCCTGCGCCAACTCCCTCGCCTTCGCCTTGTTGCCCAGAAGCTCCATCGCCTCCGACGTCGGCCCGATGAACTCTATCTGGCAGTCCCGGCACACCTCCGCGAAGTGCGGGTTCTCCGCCAGGAAGCCGTACCCCGGGTGGATGGCGTCCACGTCCATCACCACCGCCGCGCTCATTATGTTCGGTATGAACAGGTAACTCCGCGCGGGCGCGGCGGGGCCTATGCATATCTTGCGGTCGGCGTAGCGCAGCGGCAGCGAGTCCTTGTCCGCCTCGCTGTACACCGCCACCGTCTCTATCCCCATCCGGCGGCACGTGCGGATTATCCGCAGCGCTATCTCTCCGCGATTCGCTATCAGTATGCGCGAGAACATGGGTCAGTCCGGCCTCACGAGAAACAGGGTCTGCCCGTACTCCACCGTCTGCGCGTTCTCCGCGAGTATCTTCACTATCGTCCCGCGGCAGCCCGCCTTCAGCTCGTTCATCACCTTCATCGCCTCCACGATGCACACCACCGTGTCCTCCTCCACGTGGTCGCCCACCTCCACGTAGGGCTTCGCGTCCGGCGCCGGAGCGCGGTAGAACGTCCCCACTATCGGAGAGGTTATCGGGTGGAACTTCTCCTCCTCGCTCTCCTTCTTCTTCTCCGCCGCCTCCGCCGCCGCTTCCCGCGGAGCCCCCGCGGGAGCCCCCGGCCCGGCCGCGGCCGCCGCCCCCGCCTGCGCCTTCACGAGCCTCACCCGGAAGTTCTCCTCCTCGAGCTCCAGCTCCACCAGCGAGTGTTCCTTCATCAGGTTCACGAGCCGCTTCAGCTTCGCGAGACTGTTGTTCCGCCTCTTGGTATCCTCGGACATCTCTACTCCTTGAAGGCTTTGTTCGGTGTGGTGTCGTAGGGAAAACGGGTGAGGACCTCGCAGCCGTCCGCCGTGACCAGCACCATGTCCTCGACCCTCACTCCCCCCTTGCCCGGTAGGTATATCCCCGCCTCTATCGTGAACACCATGCCCTCGCGGGCCGTGTCCGCGCTCTTGGGCGACACGCGCGGGGCCTCGTGCACCTCCAGCCCCACGCCGTGCCCCAGCCCGTGGCCGAAGTACTGCCCGTAGCCCTCGCGCTCGATGAACGACCGCGCCAGCGCGTCTATCTCCTTCAACGACACCCCCGGCCGCACTCCCTCGCGCGCCCGCCGGTCCGCCTCCGACACTATCTCGTGTATCCGCAATATCTCTTCGTCCGGCTCGCCGACGAAGAACACCCGCGAGCAGTCCGAGCAGTAGTGGTTCACCACCGCGCCCCAGTCGAACTGCACGTTGTCGTTCTCCCCCAGCCTCCGGCTCCCCGGCTTCGCGTGCGGCAGGCTCGACGTCGGCCCGAACCCTATTATCGGCGGGAAGGAAACCTCGCTCGCCCCGCGCTTGAACAGCCGGTAGCGCAGTTCGGCCGCCATGTCCGCCTCCGTAACGCCGGGCGTCAGGTAGGGCAGGGCGTCCGCGAGCGCGGCGTCCGCCACCGCTATCGCCTCCCTCATGCGCTCCACCTCGGCGGCGTCCTTCACGATCCTCAGCTCCTCCACCAACCCGTCGGTGGGCTTCAGCGCCGTGCCGGAAAGCTTCTTCTCCATCTCCCCCAGCGCCGCCACCGTTACCGACCGCGCCTCGAAGCCCAGCGTCTTCACCCCGCGCTCGCCCAGCAGAACGGCGAGCTCCTCCAGCATGTCGCTCTTGAAGGTGTGGACCGTCGCCCCCCGCACCTTCGCCTCCGCCTCCTCCGTGTAGCGCGAGTCGGTGATGAGCACGGCGTCCGACCCCGTCACCAGCAGCCGCGAGTCCTCGCCGAACCCGCAGAGGTACAGCGAGTTCACTTCCTTCGTGACGAGCAGGGCGTCCAGCCCCAGCTCATCCATCTTCTCCCTGATGCGGCGCAGCCTCGTCTCGTGCATTCCACGCTCCCGGATTCAGAAACCCAGCCTCTCGGCGACCAGCACCAGCCGTATCCGTCCCTTCTCCCTCACACGCCTCACCACCGTGAGCGCGTTGCAGATGCGCCCCTCCTCCGGCGCGCATTCCACGCAGTATTCCAGCTCGCCGCACGGCGCGCCCGTGCCGAGCCTCCTCACGTTGGGCGGCGCCGCTATGTTCCTCACGCGATAGACGGCCTCCTCCAGCGTGCCGGTTATCTTGTTCCAGCCCGCGACCACCACCACCTTGCGCGGCCCGAATATCTGCGCCGACACCCGGTTGCCGAAGCCGTCCTCGTTCACCATGACGCCGTCCCGCGTCAGCGCGTTGGCGCCGGAGAAGTAAACGTCCGCCGACAGCATCGCCCGGAGCCGCTCGTAGCGCTCCTCCGGCGGCAGCTCGCGCGGCGCGATGATGAGCTCCGCCCCCGCCCGCGCCAGAGCCTCGTGCAGCCCTATCTCCTTCAGCGTAACCGAGCCCCCGAAGCCCACCCGGTCGCCTTCCTTCACGACGGACAGGCACGCTTCGAGCGCCT
>QNBY01000205.1 GCA_003644275.1 Planctomycetota bacterium | reverse complement strand
TATGCCCTCGCGGAGGGCGGGCAGGCCGGGATCGGGCGTGTAGAGGTGGGTCTCGGGCCTTCTGAGGGCGGCGGCCGCCCTCTCTATCAAGGGGGAGGGCGGGGAGAGGTCGGGGACGGCCTGAGCGAGGGAGATGACGTCCGCACCGGAGGCCGCGAGAGCGCGCATTTCCTCCATCACGCGGTGGATTCCGGGGAATCGAACGGCCGCTATGCGCCTGGAGGAGCGGGGCATGGAAGGTCCTTTCCTACTTGAGGGGGTCGGAGACGGCGGAGGCGTTGGGGACGAGGCAGAGGAAGCGGAGCGTCCCGCCGCCCGTGTTCCTGAACTGGTGTTCCCCGTCCGGAGGGACGAAGACGGCGTCGCCGGGAGCGAGGGGGCGGAAGGCGCCTCCGAGCAGGACCTCGCCCTCGCCTTCGAGGACGAAGACGAGGTGCTCGTATGAATGGGAGTGGCGCGGGGTGTAACCGCCGGGTTCGAGCTCGAACATCCTCATGCTGAAGTTGGGGGCTCCGTCGGCGCGGGAGATGAGGAGCCGGGCGGCTACGCCTGAGGCGTCCGGCCTGTCCACGGGAAAGGGCTGTATGTCGCGGTAGTTCACCTTCTTCATGGGGACCTCCGGGTTGGGATTATACCGCGTTGGCGGGGCGGAAAAGTTGCCGGGGCGGCAAAATGTGTTAGTATTTCGGGCGGCAGGGCGGAAGCCGGAGCCGGGGGCATAGCTCAGTTGGTAGAGCAACGGCTTTTTAAGCCGTGGGTCGCAGGTTCGAGTCCTGCTGCCCTCACCACAGCAAGGAAACCGTCCCCATCGTCTAGCCAGGTCTAGGACACAGGGTTTTCAACCCTGCAACACGGGTTCAAATCCCGTTGGGGACGCCAGGTTTCGAAGGGCGCGGGAGCGCCCTTTTTTCTTTGTGCGCCGCGAAGTTGTGATATATTTGTGCGAAAGCGGAGGCGCGATATGAAGGCAAGGTTCGACGAGTACACGGTGTCCGTGAACATCCTCGATTCCTACTACCGGAAGCTGAGGAATTCGCTTTCCTGCGACGTTGCGATAGTGGGCGCGGGTCCGTCCGGGCTCTACGCCGCGGGGCTTCTCTCCGCGAGGGGCAGGAGAGTGGTGGTGGTGGAATCCAAGCTCGCGCCCGGAGGCGGCATCTGGGGCG
This sequence comes from Planctomycetota bacterium, assembly GCA_003644275.1. Lineage (GTDB taxonomy): Bacteria > Planctomycetota > B143-G9 > B143-G9 > B143-G9 > B143-G9. Next base: position 2,451 of record QNBY01000205.1, on the reverse strand, counting down.
GCGGAATGGGGATGAACGAGATAGTGATCCAATCCGAGGCCGTCCATATCCTGGAGGACCTCGGCATGAAGGCGGAGAAATCCGGGGACGTTTACGTCACCGACGCCTGCTTGCTCGCGGCGAAGCTGACGGCGACGGCCATAGCGCGGGGAGCCGTCCTGCTGAACCTTCTCACGGCCGAGGACGTGTGCGTGAAGGACGGGAGGGTAACCGGCGTGGTGGCGAACCGGACGGGCATATCGGGGAGGTATCACGTGGACCCGGTCATGTTCACCGCGCGGGCGGTGCTGGACGCCACGGGCCACGACGCCATGCTGGTGAACTACCTGAACAAGCACGGCTACCGGATAGACACGCCGAGCGGGACCTTCGAGGGCGAGGGCGCGATGAACGTCGTGGAGGGCGAGAACTTCGTGGTGGAGCGCACCGGCGAGGTCTTCCCCGGCCTGTTCCTCGCGGGCATGGCGGTGTGCGCGACCTTCAACGGCCCGCGCATGGGGCCGATATTCGGCGGGATGCTTCTGTCCGGCGAGAGGGCGGCGGGCCAGATCGAGGCGGCGCTGGCGGAGGCGTGAGGGGAGGGGCGCTATTCGCCCATCACCTTCACGATCACCCGCTTCCGCCTCATGCCGTCGAACTCGGCGTAGTAGATCTGCTGCCAGGGGCCGAGGTCGAGCCTGCCGGCCGTGACCGGGACGATGACCTGATGATGCACGAGGATGCTCTTGAGGTGGGCGTCGCCGTTGTCCTCGCCGGTGAGATGGTGGCGGTAGTCACCGTAGGGGGCGAGGCGCTCGAGCCAGTCGTCTATGTCGCGGATGAGGCCGGATTCCGCGTCGTTGACGTAAACCCCCGCCGTTATGTGCATGGCGCTGACGAGCACCATGCCCTCCGCGACGCCGCTGTCCGCCACGGCCTTCTCCACCTCGCCGGTTATGTTGACGTAGGCCCGTCTGGTGTCGGTCTCGAACCAGAGATAGCGGGTGAGGAACTTCATCTTCGCACCTTTCCTTCAACGTGCCGTCCGGCGCGCCATTCTACACCCCGGAGGTATCCTTGCCAGCGGAAAACCCGATATTGCTGACGGTGGGCGACCTGCAGGCCAACTGCTACGTGGCGTTCGATCCCGCGAGCGGGCGGGCCGTGATAATCGATCCCGGCGCGGAGGCCGCCAGGATAGCGGCGGCGGTGGAAGAGGCGGGGCTCACGCCGGAGCTCGTCTTCCTCACGCACGGCCACTACGACCACATAGGGGCGGTGGAGGAGCTGCGGGAGAGGTTCGGAATCCCGCTCGCGGCGCACCGGGAGGAGATAAACCTTCTTGGGCAGCCCACGCTGAACCTGTCGTGGTTCTTCAACGAGGCGGTGCGGCTGCGCGAGCCTGAGATCGTGCTGGAGCACGGCTCGCGGGTGAAGTGCGGTGCGCTGGAGGGAACGGCGCTCTGGATACCCGGCCACAGCCCCGGCGGCGCGGCGCTGTACTTCCCCGACCTGGACGGCGGGGCGGTCTTCACGGGAGACGCGCTCTTCGCGGGCTCGGTGGGGCGGACAGACTTCCCGGGCGGCAGCATGGAAACGCTGCTGAAGGGGATAAGGGAGCACCTGCTTGTCCTTCCGCCGGAGACGAAGGTGTATCCCGGCCACGGCCCCGCGACGACGATAGGAGAGGAAGCGGCCTCCAATCCCTACCTGGTGCTCGATGGGGACGGATATTGACCTCGCCGCGACCGCCGAGCGCGTCTCCGCCCTGCTTCCGGCGGGACGGGCGGGCGTGCTCTTTTCCGGCGGCATGGATTCCGGCGTGCTGCTGGGCCTGCTCGCGCGCGCGAGGGGGCCGGAGGGGACGGCGGCGCTGCACGCGCTGAACACGCTCGCGGAGGGCTGGGAGGAAGAGGCCGCCCGGCGGTGGTGCAGGCGGCTCGGCGTGGAGCTCGTCGTCTTCGATTTCGATCCCCTGACGCTTGAAGAGGTGGCCGGAAACGGGCCCCTCCGCTGCTACCACTGCAAGGGCGCCCTATGCCGGAAAGTGGAGGCGCTCGCCTCCCGGATGGGGCTCGCGGCGGTCGCGGACGGCACCACGGCCTCGGACGATGCGGAAGCCAGGCCGGGGACGGCGGCCCTGAGGGAGCACGGCGTGTTCTCGCCGCTCGCCGGGGCGGGCCTGGGGCGGCGGGAGGTGCTGGAGCTCGCGCGCCGGATGGGGCTGGAGGAGCTCCCGCCGGGTTCCTGCATGGCCACACGGGTGCCCGAAGGCGTCAGGCTGGAGAGGGGGCTTCTGGAGAGGTTGCGGGCGTTCGAGGCGAAGGCGCGCGCGATGGGCTTCCCGCTCGTCCGCGCCAGGTGGAAAGGGGACGGCGTGCGGCTCGAGACCGCCCCCTCGATGAGCGCGACGCCGGCCGGGCTCGCGGACGTGTTGGGGGCGGAGGCGAAAAAGCTCGGCCTGGGAGAAGT
>QNBY01000204.1 GCA_003644275.1 Planctomycetota bacterium | reverse complement strand
GATTCAAAGGCTCCTGAAAATGGAGATTGAAAGGCATAAGTGGCGAAGATTTCAGCGATTCCGGCGTGTACGTAAGATTCAAAGGCTCCTGAAAATGGAGATTGAAAGGTTGTTTTGGGGCTGGCTACCGATCGATCAAACGATCAAAGGCTCCTGCTCCTCCTCTTTCCGTGCTTCTCCTCCTCAAATTCCACAAGTCCAAGCTGCTGGAGGTACTCAAGGTCTCTGACAACTGCAGCCCTGTCCCTGTCCAGCAGCTTGGCCAGCTCGTAGATGCTGCCCGGCCTCTCATTTCTTATCACCTGAAGGATCCTGAGTCTCTCTGGGGTGAGGATCTTCCTCAAAACGTCGAGGTTCTCAACCACGATCTTCTCCTCGTGGAACTCCTCTCCCCTCTCAACCCTCTTAAAGGCATCGACTATCTCCTCAAGATCTTCCTCCATGGGGGCCTAACAACGACCTTAATTTTCTCACCCCACAGCTCTTCAAATAGCGATCACGACCTCATCAATACTTAAGCTCGCCCCTCTTCGCCCTCCCACTGTTGTGCAGCTCAACCAAACCGACTCTCTCCAGCTCCTTCACATCCAAATAAACGTTCTTGACGTCCCTTCCGACCTTCTCCGCCAGCTCCCTTATCGAGCAGTCGTTGGCCGGGTTCCCTATGTTGATTATCTCCCCGTCCGCCGCCTCCTCCTTCTCTAGGATGAGCATCAGGCAGTCCACCCCGTCGCGCACGTCCGTGAAGCACCTCCGCTGCCGCCCGCCGTCCACCAGGTGGATGGGCTCGCCCTCCAGCATGTCCGCTATGAACTGCGTCACCACGCGGGAGCTGCCCTCCTTCGCCGTCTCCACCGAATCCAGCCGCGGCCCTATCCAGTTGAACGGCCTGAACAGCGTGAACCGAAGCCCCTCGTGCCTGCCCATCGCCCATATCACCCGGTCGAGCAGTTGCTTGGCGCACGAATATATCCACCGCTCCTTGCGTATCGGGCCGGTGACGAGCGGGCTCTCGTCCTCGCTGAAGCGTTCGTCCGGACACATGCCGTACACCTCGGAGGTGGACGGAAACACCAGCCGCTTCCCGTAGTGCAGACAGCGGCGCACTATCTCCAGGTTCGCCTCGAAGTCCAGCTCGAACACCTCCAGCGGCCGCTCCACGTAGGTCTTCGGCGTCGCTATGGCCACCAGCGGGAGCACCACGTCCGCCTTCTTTATGTGGTACTCTATCCACTCCTTGTTTATCGTTATGTCCCCCTCCACGAAGTTGAACCGCCTGTCGTCTATTATCCCCTTCAGGCGGTCGTCGGAGAGGTCCATCCCGTATATCTCCCAGTCCGTGCGCTCGAGGATAGCGCGCGAGAGATGATGCCCTATGAAGCCGTTCACACCGAGGATGAGTATCTTCTTTCTCTTCATGCCAGCCTCTCGATTCCCTTTTCCGTGAAGAAAGCCGCTATCCGGCGGCCGGACGCCGTCTCGCCGTCCAGCTCCACCTCGTGAAGCCTCAACGAGACGTCCGAACACATCACCCGCACGAAGCCCGACGAATCCCGCTTCCAGCTCCCCGGCGGCCCTCCGACGGGACCGGCGGGAACGGCCGTCCAAACCACCAGCCTCCTGCCGTCCGGCAACACGCAGAACGCCCCCGGCCACGGCTTCGTAACCGCCCGCACGAGATTGTATATCCTACCCGCGGGCATGTCCCACTCGAACCGCCCGTCCTCCGGCGTCCTGCGCCCGTAGTACGAGCCCGACGCCGGGTCCTGCTCCCTCAGCTCCACCGTCCCGTCCGCTATCCGCGGCAGCGTCTCGTCCAGCAGGACCGCCGCCTCCGCCGCCAGCTTCCGGTAAAGCGTGAGCGCGGTGTCGCGGAACTCTATCGCCACCCGCCGCTGGCCCGCTATCGGCCCGGCGTCCGCCCGCTCCACCATCACGTGGAGCGTAACCCCCGTCTCCCGCTCTCCGTTCACCAGCACCCAGTTTATCGGCGCGCGGCCGCGGTAGGCGGGAAGAAGGGACGGATGAAGATTGTACGCCCCGCGCCGCGCCGCCGCGAGCACCCGCCCGCCCAGCAGCTTCCGGTAGTGGAAAGAGAAGATGAAGTCCGCCCCGGCCTCGCGCACCAGCGCCTCGAGCTCACCGTCCGTCAGATCCTCGCCGTAGGCCGTCCGTATCCCACGCCGCGCCGCCCACTCCTCCGGCAGCCTGTACCATACCTCCTCGCCCTCCGGCGGCCGGTGCGTCACGAGCAGCCTCACCTCGTACCCGTTCGCCTCCAGCCGCTCCAGCCCCACCACGCCCATCTCGTGGTAGGCGAAGACCGCCGCCCTCGGCCTCTCATTCCCCTTCGCCACGGTACACTTCCTTTATCACGTAGGGCGGCCTCTTGCGGACCTCCCGGTATATCCTCGTTATGTACTGCCCTATGAGCCCCAGCGCGAAGAACTGCGCGCCCACGAAGAAGAACAGCACCGAGAACAGCGTGAACACGCCCTCCGCCGCCCACTCCGGCCCCAGCAGCAGCCGCCCCGCCAGCAACACCCCCGCCAGCAGGAAGCCGAGCACGGCGAGCCAGACCCCCACGTAGAACAGCACCTTCAGCGGCGCGTCGGAAAACGACGTCATCAGGTCGAGATACAGGTCCATCAGTTTCCCCAGCGAGTAGCGGGAAGGCCCGTCCTTGCGCCCCTCGTGCGTCACCTCCACCTCGCCCACCCGCTTGGCGTACATCGTGGCGAGCGCCGGTATGTAGGTGGAGTGCTCCGGGTGCTTCGTCATCTGGTCCACCACCTCCCGCGAGTAGGCCCTGAGCATCGAGCCCCAGTCCCGAAGGTCCACCTTGGTCATCTTGCGGGCGAGCCTCGCCACGAAGCCGCTCGCCAGCTTCCTCAGGAAGGAATCCTGCCGGTTCCGCCGCACCGAGCCCACCACCTCCCAGCCGTTGCGCTCCATCGCCTCCAGCAACGCGGGTATCTCCTCCGGCGGGTTCTGGAGGTCGGCGTCCAGCGTCACAACCACCTTTCCCCGCGCCTGGGACATCCCGGCGAACACCGCCCGGTGCTGGCCGCAGTTGTGCGCGAGCTCCACCACCGCCACGCGCCCCCCCGCGCCGTCGGCTATCCGGCGCAGCGCCTCGAGCGTGCCGTCCGTGCTCCCGTCGTCCGTGAATATCACCTCGTACTCGCGCCCCAGCCCGTCCAGCACCCGCTTCAGCCGCTCCCACAGCGTCCCGACGTTGGCCTCCTCGTTGTAGCAGGGAATGACCACCGACAGCGCAGGTCCGTTCGCCGTCATGCCTTCACCGCCTCCCTCACCGCCGCCGCGACGTAGTCGATATCCTCGTCGCTCATGCCGGGAAACAGCGGCAGCGACAGTATCCGCCTGCCCGCCTCCTCCGCCGCCGGAAGCGACCTCTCTCCGTACTTCCGCCTGTAGTACGTCAGCTCGTGGCAGAGCGGAAAGTGAAGGCCGGTGTCCACGTTCCAATCGTCGCGCAGCGCCGCCGCCGTCCGCTCGCGGTCCTCCACCATAACCACCGCCAGGTGCCGCGCGTGCGTGTGCTCCCACGGCGGGTCCTCCGGGAACCTCACCTCCTCCACGTCCGCCAGCGCCTCGCGGTAGCGCCGGT
>QNBY01000203.1 GCA_003644275.1 Planctomycetota bacterium | reverse complement strand
GAGGTCCTCCCGCCGGAGGTGAAGGACCGCGCGTTGCGCGACTACCTCCGGGCCAAGCGCCTCATCTTCGAGGGCGACTACGCCCGCGCCGCCGTCCTGCTGGGCGGCGTACTCCGCTCGGGGAACACGCGCCTGTTCGGACCGGCCCGCTTCTGGCGCTCGCGATGCACCGGCGGGGAGATCTGCTTCCGCATCTCCCCCCTCGGCTCGGGGGCCCCGCCGGCCAAGGGCGGGTTCGGCGTCGTCATGCCCGGAGGCGCAAGGAAGGGCGTCTCCATCCGGGTGTCGCCGTCCCAACCCACCTACGCCGTATTCCACTACGCCGACGGCTCCATCGGCGTCTGCGACGAGAAGGGCAACTTCCGCCGCTACCGCGACAGGGACGAACTGAAGCGCAAGGCCCCCGACATCTACCGCTCCATCGCCGCACCCGGCGAAGAGGAACGCCGCTGACCTCCGCGCCCGCTTTTCCTTGACATCCCTCCTCAGTCCCCCATAATTCGGAGAAAGAGGAGAGGAATACCATGCTGGACGACGACACTCTCAACGACGGCGGCAACCGCTCGGATTCCCCTTCCGGCGTCGCGGACGACCTCGCTTCCGCCATAGACCTCGCCACGAAGGTGCTGCCGGAGAAGGTGCCACTCCTTCCCCTCCACCACCGCCCCATCTTCCCCGGCATGGTGCTCCCCTTCCAGTCGAACGACCCCCTGTTCGGCCACACCCTGCGGGCCGCCATGGACTCCGGCAAGATGATGGGCTTCGTCCTCGTCAGGAATCCCGGCATGTCGGCGGCGGAGGGGCTCAGCCTGGACGACGTCCACCGCACCGGCGTCGTCGGCCGCATACTCAAGGCCGGCGAGACCGAGGACAAGCACTTCCAGATGCTCGTCCAGGCCGTCGCCCGCATGAGGATCGTCGAGCTCCGCCGCGAGGGCCCCGTCTATTTCGCCACAGTCACCTACCCCGCCGCCGAGCCCGAGGTCCACACCACCGAGATACGCGCCCACACCCTCGCCGTCATACAGGCCCTCAAAGAGATAATGCGGCGCAACCCCCTGTTCAAGGAGGAATTGAGCCAGCTCATGGCCTCCACCTCCATCAACGACCCGAACAGGCTCGCCGACTTCGCCGCCGCCCTCACCAGCGCCGAGCCCCACGAGCTCCAGGACATCCTCGACACCTACGATCTCCTGGAGAGGCTACGGAAGGTGCTTCTCCTCCTCAAGAAGGAAATCGAGATAAACGAGCTCAAGGAGGAGATAAACCGCCAGATACAGGAACGCATGACCAAGCAGCAGCGCGAGTTCTTCCTCCGCGAGCAGCTCAAGGTCATAAAGAAGGAGCTCGGCCTCGAAAAGGACGAGAAGACGGCCCAGATAGAGAAGTACCGCGAGCGCATGGAGAAACTCGAGTTGCCCGACGAGGTCCGGAAGGTGGTCGAGGAGGAGATACGCAAGTTCGAGATGCTCGAGTCCCACTCGGCCGAGTTCGGCGTCGTCCGCAACTACCTGGACTGGCTGCTCTCCCTCCCCTGGGGCATAGAGACGAAGGACAACCTGGACCCCGAGGCCGCCCGCGCCGTGCTGGACCGCGACCACTACGGCCTCGACGACGTGAAGGACAGGATAATCGAGTTCATCGCCGTCTCCCGCCTCAAGGGCGAGCTCAGCGGCTCCATCCTCTGCCTCATCGGGCCGCCCGGCGTGGGCAAGACCTCCATCGGACGTGCCGCCGCCGAGGCCCTCGGCCGCAAGTTCTTCCGCTTCTCCCTCGGCGGGATGCGCGACGAGGCCGAGATAAAGGGCCACCGCCGCACCTACGTCGGGGCCATGCCCGGCAAGATAATCCAGTCCCTCAAGACCGTGGGCACCCAGAACCCCGTCATAATGCTCGACGAGATAGACAAGATAGGGGCCTCCTTCCAGGGCGACCCCGCCTCCGCCCTCCTCGAGGTCCTAGACCCCGAGCAGAACCACGCCTTCCGCGACCACTACCTCGACGTCCCCTTCGACCTCACCAAGGTCCTATTCATCGCCACCGCCAACGTCCCCGACACCATCCCCCCACCGCTCTACGACCGCATGGAGGTCATCCGCCTCTCCGGCTACATCCTGGAGGAAAAGCTCGAGATCGCCAAGCGCCACATCGTCCCCCGCCAGCTCGAGCGGCACAACATGCCGCCGGGCGGCGTCCGCTTCACCGACGGCGCCCTCCGCTTCCTCATCGCCAACTACGCCCGCGAGGCCGGCGTCCGCAGCCTCGAGAAGATGATAACCTCCATCCTCCGCAAGATAGCCGTGGAGTACGCCTCGAACGGCGTGAAGAAGATAACCGTCAAGAAGGACGACGTGGTGCGCTACCTCGGCAAGCCCCGCTTCCCGGAGGATTCCATCTGGAAGAAGCTCGAGCCCGGCGTCGTCATGGGCCTCGCCTGGACCCCCCTCGGCGGCGCCACCCTCTACGTCGAGTCCCGCGCCATACCCTCCCGGAACGGCTCGTTCAAGCAGACCGGCCAGCTCGGCAACGTCATGGTGGAGTCGTCCGCCATCGCCTACTCCTACGTGAAGTCCCGCGCCGCCTACTTCGGGGGCGACCCCGCCTTCTTCGACGCCCACTTCGTCCACCTGCACGTCCCCGCCGGAGCCACCCCCAAGGACGGCCCCTCCGCGGGCATAACCATGGCCTCCAGCCTGCTCTCCCTCCTGCTCGATCGCTCCGTGCCCCCCGACCTCGCCATGACCGGCGAGCTCACCCTCACGGGCCGCGTCCTCCCCGTGGGCGGCATAAAGGAAAAGATAATCGCCGCGCGCCGGAGCAAGGTGAAGAAGGTCATCCTCCCCGCCGACAACCGCAAGGACCTCGAGGAAATACCCGACTACATCACCGAGGGCATCGAGTTCGTCTTCGTGCGGCGGTTCGAACAGGTCTTCCGTTCGGTCTTCCCCCCCGCGGACAACGGAGGCGGCAAATGAGAAGAAAGGTCATCCTCGCTTACACCGGCGGGATAACCACATCCCTCTGCATCCACTACCTCACCCACTACATGGGCCTCGAGGTCATCGCCTACGTCGCCGACCTCGGCGGCCGCCGCGACGTGAAGGAAATATCCGCCAACGCCCAGCGCCTCGGCGCAACCCAGGTGCACATATCCGACATGAAGAGCTACTTCGTCGAGAACGTCGCCTTCCACGCCCTCCGCGCCGGGGCCGAGTTCGCCAACGGCTTCTTCCTCGCCCGCGCCATGAGCAGCGTCCCCATCATCCTCGGCCTCGTCAACATCGCCGAGGAAAACCACATCCGCCTCGCCGCCCACGGCTCCCCCGTCGCCAGCAACGAGCAGGTCCGCTTCGAGAACCTCCTCGCCAGCCTCTCCCCAGACATGGAGTTCATCTCCCCGCCCCGCCTCTGGCCCTGGAAGACCCGCGAGAGCATGGTGGAGCACCTGAAGACCGTCCTCGGCGACGAGGACGCCTTCCGCGACATCCGCGACTACTCCCTCGACGAGAACCTGTGGGGGACCACCTTCTCCTTCGGCCCCCTCAAGGACTCCTGGTTCGAGCCCCCCGAGGAGATGTACCGCATCACCCGCGAACCCCGCCGGGCCCCCAACAAGGGCGAGACCGTCGAGG
>QNBY01000202.1 GCA_003644275.1 Planctomycetota bacterium | reverse complement strand
CTCCAAGGCTGAGGTGGCGGAGATGAGGCCGCTCGACATCATCGTGAAGGTGAACAAGCGCCCGGTCTCGAACGTAGAGGAACTGAAGCGCCTCGTGCTCGCCGCCCTGGAGGACGGCACGGAGACCGTCAACTTCGAGATATTGCGCCTCGGCGAGACCCGCTTCATCGAGGTGAAGAAGCCCACCGCCGAAGAGATCGAGAAGATACGCGAGGAACACCGCTTCGAGACGGAGGACGAGGAGGAGGAATGAGCCCCGGCGGCCTCAGCGCCTGAAGGCCGCTATGCCGGCCGGAGAGTAGAAATATAGTTTCCGCCCGTTGCGGCTGAAGGCGGGCGTGGAGTAGTCGGCGGCCTGCGGCAACCTCATGCTGCGGGCCGTCTTCACCTCGCGCACGAACGCGCCCGCCTGCGTCCGGTAGGCTATCCAGTCTGCGGCCGCCGAGACGGCGAAGGCCGTCATCCCCCTGCCCAGCGGAAGGCGGAAGAGGCGTTCCATCTCCCCGCCGCGCGGCCGGTAGTAGCTCCCCTCTATGCCATTCACGACGAGCGCGCCGCCGCTCGACAACCCAGCCACGACGGCCTTCTCCCCCATCTCCAGCTTCCCGCTTTCCACCGTGCCCGCAGGGAGCGAGACGACCGCCCACCGCCCGCTCTCGTCGGCGAACAGCGCGCGGCCCTGGAGCCCCTCTGCGAAACGGGGCTCGAAGGGCAGGTCGGCCGACACCACCGGCTTGCCCCTGCTGTCGTAGAAGTCGGCCTTCTTCCCCCTCGCCGCGAAGAAGCGGGCGTCCCCGCAAAAGCCGAACAACACCTCGCCGTCCTCCAGCGGGACGGTGGTCCTCTTTCCGCGCTGCCCTCCCAGCAGCCAGAGCGAAGCCGCCAGGCGCACCAGCACCCGCTTTCCGCCCGGCGCGACGGCGGGCTCGCCCTTCGCCATCGAGAAGGGGAGAGGCGTCCGCTTGCGCGCTCCGGCCGCCAGTTTCTCGATGCGCCCGTTCTGCAGGAACAGCACGAACACGTCCGCCTTGGGGGCGTAGCATATCGCCCTCACCCCCTCCAGCTTGTCGGGCGGGGCGGTTAGGTCCAGGGTGGGGGTGTCGGGCAGTGCGTTGTACACGCCGCCCTGGTGCTCGCGGAAGGTGAGCGTCCGGCAGCAGAATATCGTGGGCCTCTCCCCGACGATCCTTATCCGGCCCTGCACGTTGTTCTCGGTGGAGCACACGCCCGTTATCTTGTTCACGAACAGGTCGAACAGCGCGTATTTCCCGGCGTAGGAGGCGGCCGCGAAGGCCCCGTCCGCGCTGAGGGCGCAGTCCTTCAGGATGGGCCTTCCGGGGAAGAAGTCCACCCCCTCCGGTTCGAGGACGGCCGACTTCGCCCCGTCCTCCCCCTTCAGCAACAGCACGCCCGACGCCCGTTCGAGAGCGGCCGCCGCGAGGTCGCCCTTCGCCGTCACGTCCACGCCGACCACCGCCTGGCGCACGCCCACGCGCACGGCGAAGCGGCGCTTTCCGTCCTTCAGGTCGTACAGCATCACGCTGCCGTCCGCCGTCCCGAAGACCGCCCATTCGCCCCTTATGCGGCAGGCGGTGCCGGAGTTCTCCGCGCTCGCCAGCGCCTTGCCCGCCGGGAAGTCGTAGAGCAATATCCTCCCGCGCGCCGCGACGGCCGCCACGCCGGAATCGGACACGTCCAGCGCCCGCGTTTCCTGCGGATCCACCGCCAGCGGCCCGAGTGGATCCCCCCCGTCGAGCGGGAGACACATCACGCCCTCGCGGGCCGCCACGACCGCGTACTTGCCCTTCCTGCTCACCGCGGCGAGGGTGGAATCCGGAAAATCGCCCAACTTGCGGGCGGTGCGCAGCGGGTAGGTCTGGTAGAGCCGAAGCTCGCCGTCCGCCATGAGGACGAGCGTCCAGGCCGCGTTCTCCGTGGTGTCGCCGAACCGAACCCGACCGGTTATCGCCTCCATGCTCGGAAACCTCGTCTCCCCCGCGAACTTCCACGGGGCCCGGCCCTCGCCCGAGGCCCGCCCCGCCGCCGCCAGCAGGGCGGCGAGACACGCCGCGGCGAACACCGCGACGAACGCCTGGGGATGGGGTATAATTCGATTGGGGGCGGCCATGTCCATAAAATATTACGATATTGTCCCCAAAAACGAGGGAACCGCCGGAGCGGACGACTTCCGCCGCGCTCTCATCAAGGCCGGGTTCGAGCCCGCCGACAAGGCCGGTTTCCGCTGGCGTTCCTCGTCGAGCGACGGGAATCTGGACGTGTACCTCATGGCCTTCCGCGAGCCCTGCCTGTTCTTCTCGAACACCCGCACGCTGAAGGTGGCGTGCCCCTTCTGCCGCACGCCCATCTCCCTCGCCGACTGGCACCGCGCGGTGTCCGACTGGCGCGCGGGCGGGGGAGCGTTCACCACCCCCTGCTGCGGCAAGAAGGCGGGCGTCAGGCAGCTCATCTACGATCCGCCCGTTTACTTCGCCCGCACCGCGCTTTCCGTCTGCACACGCGGGGATTCCGGGCCTCCGTCCGGGCTTCTGGCCCGCATCAGCCGCGCGGTGGGAAGGCCGCTCGGCTTCGTGGAGCGCCTCTGCTGAACCGCCTTCAGGCCCCCGGAAACAGGAAACGCCGCACCATCGCCTTCAGAGCGCTTCGCTCCTTTCTCGCGACGGGCGGCGATACGCGGTAGTACAGCTCCACGAGCGCGCGCCCTTGTGCGCCGGCCGCGAAAGGACCGTCCCGCAGGCGCGCCAGCTCGTGCACCGCGCGCGTCCCCATGCTCCCGAAGGCCGCGGTGGCGACGAAGCACCCGCCCCCGCCTCCGCCCGAGGGCGAGCCCGAGTTGCTCTCCGCGTCCCCCGCCTCGAAGGCGGACAGCATGAGCCCGGCCGCCTCCGAGAACAGCGCCGCCGCCCCCGTCCCGCTCGGCACGGCGCAGAAGGCGTCCACGCCGCCGCCCGCCAGGGGGAGGGAGCGGATGTCCCCCCCGCTCTCCACGAAGGCGTACAGCACGCCGCCCGCCGAGCTCTCCGGAACCACGCCCAACTGGACCGCCCGGCCGCCCGGAAAAACCGCAAACGCCCGCTCGACGCCCTGCGCCCACGCGACGGGCTCGTCCCATTCCATTCCGCCGCCGGGGGAGGGCGCCCCGGCCCGCGAGACGAGACTCACCGTCCCGCCGTCGTCTTCGAGGAAGGACAGCAGCACCCCGCCCCCGCCCGCATACAGGCCGGCGACCGCGAGAGGCGCGCCGCCGCCCGCCGGAAGGAACTCGATGCGCGGCTCGCTCAGCGCTTCCTCGCCCTCCATGCGCACCATCATGCCGTAGAGCACCGTCCCGCCCTCCCCGTCGTCCGCGCAGAAGGCGAAGTGGAGGTTGCCGTCGGCGTCGAAGGCGAGCGCCGGGCGGTGCGAATCGGCGTCCGGGAGGCGGGAGGAAGCGGCGAGGAAACGGGGCTCGCGGAAAGCGCCTTCCCCCTCGCGCTCCTGCAGGTAGTAGGCCTCCGTGAGCGTGTCGTAGTAGACGACGCAGCAGAGGCCCCCGCCGTCGGAAGCGGCGGCCAGGGCCGCGGCGTCGGTCCATTCCTCACCCAGGTAGTCCGCCTCCCCCGCGCTTCCGCCGCCTGAGAGCGCGACTT
>QNBY01000201.1 GCA_003644275.1 Planctomycetota bacterium | reverse complement strand
TATCCGCCCCTTCTGGAACACGAGCCTTATGTTCTCGTAGAGCACCCCTTCGTGGACGGAGGGCGTGTTGTAGGTTATCACGCCTTCCACCGATTCCTTCACGGGCGCGGTGAATATCTCGCCGTCCGGTATGTTCATCTTCCCGTCGCACTTTATGACGGGGATGTCCTTTATCGAGAAGGTCAGGTCGGTTCCCGGCGCGGTTATCCTCACGCGGTCCGTCCTGCTCATCAGCTCCACCAGGGGATCCATGGCGCGGGACATGGCGGGATAGTCCAGGGTGCAGACGCGGAAGTAGAAGTCCTCGAAGGCGTCCGTCGAGGTCTTGGCCTGCTGCGCCATGGAGGGAGTGGGCCACCGCAGCACCACCCAGCGCGTGGAGGGAACCCGCACCTCCAGGTGCACCTTCTTCACGTAGGTCTTGCGGTAGAGCGCCAGCTTCTCGGGCGGAACGTCGGCCAGCTCGAACTGGTTGTCCGAGCCGCGTATGCCTATGTAGCAGTCCACCTTCTCCATCATCGAGCGGTGCAGCTCGGCGAAGGACTGCGCCTGTTCCTCCGACGCGCCGAGCACGAAGTCCCGCGTGAGGGGAGAGTCGTCGAACATCCAAACCGGCGTCCCCCCGGCGGCCAGCACCCGTTCCACCACCGCCCGGGCGGCGGGCAGGGTGGAGGGGCCTATGAAGTTCACCATCACGCGGTCTCCCGGCTTCACCTCCACGGAGTAGTCCACCAGAAGCGAAGCGAGTTTCTCTATCCTCTCGTCTTTCATCGGGGCTCCTTTCATGGAAAGCGGAATTTTACGCTTCGTTTATTTCCTTGCAGCGGAAACGTCGGGTGTGTATAATGGAACACGGCACTTGCCCCACCGTCAAAATGAACGGCGCATAGGGTGCGCCTGTTTCGGACCGTACTTATTCTTGGAGGTGATAATGCGAGAACGAAAGGGTTTCACACTGATCGAGCTGCTGGTGGTGATAACCATCATAGGCATCCTGGTGGCTCTGATCCTGCCCGCCATTTCGAGGGCGCGCGAGGAGGCCAAGAGGGCCAACTGCAAGAGCAACCTGCGCCAGATCGTCATGGCGTGCATGAGCTACGCGATGAAGAACAAGGGACGTTTCCCCGCCGACGGCGCAACCTACGACGAGTCCACGGTGGACGGCAGCTTCGATATCCTCCAGAGACGGGAGGGCATCGACGAGGAAGTCTTCCGCTGCCCGTCCAATCCCACCCCCAACTCCTACGGCTACTACCCCAACGTGACGGACAACGTGGACGGCGGAACGGTCGTAGTGGCGGACAACCCCGATGCGGGTGAGGACCAGCCTTCCTCCAACCACCGCGGCCAGGGAATCTGCTTCGCCACCGCCAACGCCAGGGCCGACTGGTGGGAGAAACCGCCCGCCGACAGCGAGGAGGATTCCTCCCCCAACGTCCAGCGCCGCGTTCCCTGGGCCAACCCCAACGACCAGGACTACACCGACCACATCTACCAGGACGACGACGAACCCTTCACCGGGGCCTACGAGATGCACGACTCCAAGGTGAAGGAAAACACCGGAGGCGAGGAAAGCGAGTAACCCCTGCAGCGCCGTTTTTCCCGAAGGGGGGCTTCCGCCCCCCTTTTTATTTTGGGGGGATTTCGCGGAAGGTCATGGTACTTGTGAATTGCGGCGGGAGGTATATAATGAAAATGGGCGGTAGTCCCTCCGAATACGGAAGGAGATGATGCAACGGGCAGTGAAGGGATTCACAGAGAGGAATCTCCGCATCGGGACGCTGGAGATTTCGCCGCCGCTCCTCCTCGCCCCGATGGCGGAGAACACCTCGTGGCCCATGCGCCTCTTGTGCCGTCGCTTCGGGGCGGCCCTGGCGTTCACCGAAATGGTCACCACCCACCCCTTCGCCGTCCCCACCAGGCAGACGCTGAGAATCCTCGAAAGGGGAAAGGGCGACGAGCCTCTCGGCGTGCAGGTCTGCGGCAACGAGCCCGACCTCCTCGCGCGTTGCGCGGCCAACGCCGTCGAGATGGGGTTCGACCTCATAGACTTCAACCTCGGCTGCCCCGTCCGGCGGATGGTGGGACGCGACTACGGAGGCGGCCTCATGAGGCGCCCCCGGCGGGTGGCGGAGGCGCTGAGCGCCCTCGTGAGGCACAGCGCCGTCCCCGTGACGGTGAAGATCAGAAAGGGGTTCGACGAAAACTCCGTGAACGCCGTGGAGATAGCCCGCATCGCGGAGGACTGCGGCGCCGCCGGGATAACCGTGCACGGGCGGACCGTCCGCCAGAAATACGCGGGCCGCGCCGACTGGGACATAATCGGCGAGGTGAAGGCGGCCGTGGGCATCCCCGTCGTCGGAAACGGGGACGTCCGCGACGGGCCCTCCGCCGAGGCCATGCTCGAACACACCGGCTGCGACGGCGTGATGGTGGGGCGGGCCGCTCTCGGAAGACCCTGGGTGTTCAGGGACATCCTCCTCTACTTCGAGACGGGCGCCGTCCCGGAGCGCCCGGATTGGGAGGAAATAAAGAAGGTGGTGGCGGAACACGCCCGCATGCTCGTGGAATACGTGGGAGACGGCAAGGCGGCCCTCCTGATGAGAAGATACCTCGTCCAGTACTGCAAGGGAATGCCTTACAGCTCCCGCTTCAGGGAAAGGTGCCAGCAGCTTCTGTCCGTCGCCGATCTGGAAGAATTCATGGACGGCTTTCCCTACGACTACATCGCACCGTGCACCACCGCCGCGCGCGGCGACAGCGAAAGGACGTGCTGAGTGAAGGCGGGACTTGGAGACGACAGGGCGGGAAAAACGGGAAGGTATGTGCGCCTGGCCGCCGTAGTCGGCGGGCTCGCGGGAGCGGCCGTGTTCCTCATCGCCTACCACGTCGTGGCGAGACGTATGGACGACGAGCGTTGCGACCGCCTCGAACGCAGGGCGCGGGTGCTCTCAGCCGTCATGGAGAAGGAAATGCGCTCCGGCATGGAGACGGCCGCCCGCCTCGCCGAGACGGGCGACCGGGACGCCGCGCGCCTCTTCCCCGATCTGCTCGTCCTGACCGTCTCGCGGGGCGGCGAGGAAGTCCTCGTCATGGGAGATCCCCGCTTCGTGAACCGGCCTCGCCCGCACATCCCGCCCACCAGGCCCTACCGGTGGAACGGGGGCTCGGCCTGGCTCGCCCGCAAAGGGGGATGGGGGCCCCTACTCATCGTCCGCTATCCCAAGGGGATGCTGCTGGACGATTCCGAGGTGCTGGCGTGCTTGTCGTTCAAGGCCGCCCTCTCCCTCCTGGCCGAGGCGAGCGACGGCGCCTTCCTGATCGCCGCCGGCGAGGAAAAATCCGCCCTCTACGTCCACGGAAAACTTCTCAACGGCGACATACCCGAGGAAATACTCTCCCGCGGTTGGGGCACCGGCGAGTTCGGCGGCAGGCTCTACACCGTCCGCGACGTCGTTCCCGGCGGCCTGTACCTCGTGGCCGCCATGCCGCTGAGGGACAGGGGCTTTCCCGCCTGGCTCGGCGCCGCGGCCATGTTCGGCGTCTTCTATCTCGCCGTGCTGCTCGCCCAGTTGCCGCTGAAGAAGGCGCATCGCGCCGCGTTGGAGGAAAGGGCGGAACGCGACGCCCTGCTGGGGGAGGAATTGGCCTC
>QNBY01000200.1 GCA_003644275.1 Planctomycetota bacterium | reverse complement strand
TTCCTCAGGGACTGGTATCCGGTGCTGTTCTGCACCTATCTGTACCCGGAATCGGGGCTCATGAACGACGTGCTGTTCGAGCCGCTCCTGGACTCGGCGGTCATCTCGCTGGAGCGCTTCGTCTTCGGCGGCATGGAGCCCTCCAATCTGCTCCACCCGGCGCTGGACCACAGGCTGATGGTGGAGTACATGCACTTCAGCTACTTCCTGTACTACTTCTACATACCGCTGGTGGGGCTCGTGCTGTGGTTCGACCGCTCGCGGCGGGAGATGTTCAAGCGCTACATGTTCGCGGTGATGCTGTGCTTCCTGTCCTGCTACCTGATATTCATGCTGTTTCCGGTGCAGGGTCCCCTTCCGCTGAGGGACGACAAGTTCCACGGCTTCTTCGTGGACGTCATGAATTACGTGTACCGCCTGGACACGCCGGGCGGGGCGTTTCCGAGCTCGCACGTGGCGGTGGTGGGGGTGGTGGTGGCGTTCGCCTTCAGGCGTTCGGCGGCGTTCGGGTTCGTGCTGCTTCCGTTCGCGGCCTCGCTGACGGTGTCCACGGTGTACTGCATGTACCACTACGCGGTGGACGCGCTGGCGGGGATACTGTACGCGGGCGCGGTGGTGGCGGTGTCGGACCGGATATTCTCGTGGATGTCAGGTTTCTTTGGAGGAGCGGCGGAGGAGGCGCCTGACCGACTCGATGTTGGATAGGGTGAGCAGAACGTTTCCGCCGCGCTGGGGATCGTAGGCCTCCACGACCTCCCCGCCGCCGTTGGTGATGACCTCGATGGGCTTCACTACGAACCGGCCGAGGCCGTCGGGAAGGCTGTAAACCAGCTCCACGAAAGCGCCCCTCTCGGCGGCCCTGTTGAGGAGTTCCACGATCTCGCGCCTGCCCTGGCGGAGCCGGGCGGTGGAGCCGTCGCCGCCGTTCTTCGCCGCTTCCTTCAGGGCCTTGCCGGCCTTGCCCGTCCTTATGCCGAGCTCCCGGAGGTGTCCCTTCACCCTCTCCCACTTGTCGGCCGGGAGAAGCCAGAAGTCCCCCAACCTGCCCACGGCGTAGGGGGCGAACAGGGCCTCTTCGAGCTTCAGCCTCTTGGTGTCGCTGGAGAGCCTCACGGCCTTTATCTCGCCCACCTTCACCTCGACGCCGCCGCCCCTGCTGGAGAGGATGCGGAATGCCGCCTGAGGCGGGAGCTCTCCGCAGACGGTCTCGAGGAACCCGAGCGCGCGTTCGTATTCCTCGTCGTTCATGGCGGCGAAGGCGGCGGGGTCGAGGCGGTAGAAGGCCCGGTTCCCTTCGCGCCCTTCGAGCTTCGCCATGCCGGAGAGCAGGGGCTCGACGAAGACGTCGGCGGCCTCGAGGTCGAGGGTGATGAGGCCGTCCGGATCGGCCTTCGCGCAGCGGGTCCTGTTCCTGTGGTCGAGGACGCGGGCCGCCTTGGGAGGGGAGGGCATGCCGCCGGGGAAGACGAGCAACCGGCCCGCCCGCACCTTGCCGCCGTTGCCGTTGGCGAGCAGGGCGGCGAGTTCGGGGCGATCCGGCGGGAGCTCGAGCACGTCGCAGTATTGCTCGAAATAGACGGTGTTGCAGCGGTCCCACCATTCCCGCAGGGTGGCCGCCACGTTGGGGGGGACGCCGGTGGTGCTGCATTCTTCGAGGAAGTCCCTCACCTCGTCGAAGTTCATGCCTTCCTTGGCGCTGCGGTAGATTGAGGCGAGGTTCATCTGATAGACGGGGTTCTCGCGGCCCGCCACCAGGTCGGCGAACATGCCGAGGGTGTGGAGTATCTCCGGCGTGGCGTTCTGCTGGAAGACGACCACCTCGAAGTTGGGCTGTATGACCAGGCACTTGCCCTTGAGGCCCGCGCAGGTGGGTTCGGGCGTCAGGCCGAGGCAATAGCGGCCCTCCGGGGTGAGGCGGAACCAGTCTCCGCCGCCGTCGAGCTCGACCACGCCGAGAGCGGAGAGCACCCACAAGGCGACCCGGATGAACTCGCCCTCCACGCGGTGCCAGTTGCCGGCGCGGGGCAGGCCGTCGGGGTGGTCGGAGCCGTCGCGGGCGAAGATGCCTCGATAGACCAGGTTCATCTCCGCGGCGCGGTCGTCCGGCAGGGCCTTCACCAGCATGTCCGGCGCCTTGGCGCGGCAGAAGGACACGAGGCCGTCGGCCGGGTACCACCTGTCGCCGGGGAAGTGGGAGAGGCAGTCGGCGAGTTGGCGGCGGGCGCTGCAGAGGCGGTTGTGGTCGGGTATGTCGTTGGAGTTGGGGGAGGGCTTGCCCTTCAGCCTCAGGCGGTCGGAGAGGTTGAGCTCGTTCATGCCCTTGCAGCGCAACCAGGCCTCGAAGAGTTCCTGCACCCTCGTGTGGAGGGGCATCTGGAAGAAGTCGTCCGCTCCCCGCGCCACCCGCAGCAGCTTGCCCTCGAGCTCGAGCAGGCCCGCTTCGAGGGCGACGCGATAGAGCAGGTTCATGTAGGCGTCGAAGCGCCCGCCGCCCTCGTCGCCCTCCACGCGGAGGACGGCCTCGAGCTTCGAGAGGAAACGGACCCCCGGCGAGCCGTCGCTGAGGACGCGGAGGTCCTTCTGGCGGACGAGCTGCATGAGCCGGACGAGGTCCATCAGGAAGCGGCGGGAGCCGAACCTCTGGGCGATGTCCGGTTCGGAGGGGGGCTTGGGGAAGGGGGCGGGCTTGGCGGCGAACTCGCACTCGCCCTTCGATCTCATGCCTGCGAGGCCCTTTTCCTCGAGCTCCGCCAGCGCCTCGCGCGCGTCCTCGGGGGAGAGGCCGGAGCCGGACTCCACCGCATCCGCCGGGACGCGCTTGCCCGCGAAGGCGCAGAAGAGTTCCCTGGCGTTTCGGGAGAGGGAGGCGACGAGGCCGGCCAGCCTCGCCTCGAGGTCGGAACGCCCGGCGAGGCGGCGCAG
This sequence comes from Planctomycetota bacterium, assembly GCA_003644275.1. GTDB lineage: Bacteria > Planctomycetota > B143-G9 > B143-G9 > B143-G9 > B143-G9. The sequence goes on along the minus strand of QNBY01000200.1, from coordinate 731 downwards.
GAGTTCGGAGCGGGCGGGGGTGGACTCGTACCCCAGCGCCTCCGCGAGCTTCCTCACCTGCGCGGCGGGCATGTTCTTGAATCTGCCGGCGTTCTTTCCTCTGGCGGCCATCGCCATCCGCTCCGTCAGTTACCGTTTTTCCTGTAGTTGCTCAGAGGAAGGGGGTAGTAGCCGCGCTTCTCGAGAATCGCCCTGAGCGCCTTGCCGTCCTCCGGGGGAGCGACGAGCAGGCGGTCGTTCAGCCGGACGAGCGAGAGCCCTTCCTTCTCGGCCACCGCCTGGAGTTCCTTCACCACGGTGGAGTCCTTCACGAGGAAGGCGGCAAGGCCCTTATAGAGTTTCATGGCAGTCCCTCTCGTTCCTGATGGCGTACTTGTAGCCCTGCTCCGTGAGAAAGAGCTGGCGCTTCGCCGCGAATTCCATCTCGTCAGAATTCCTCGTTATGAGCGAGTAGAACCTCGCCATAGAGCCGTCCGCCTTCGGCCTCAGAATGCGTCCCAGCCTCTGGGCCTCCTCCTGTCTCGAGCCGAAAGTGCCGGAGAGCTGAATCAATACATTGGCGTCCGGCAGGTCTATCGCGAAATTGCCCACCTTCGACACCACGAGGACCTTGTTGCGCCCACGCCTGAAATCGTCGTAGAGCCTGTCGCGTTCCCGGGCGGGCGTGCGCCCCGTTATGAGAGGGGCGCGGAGCCTCTTTCTCACCTCCTCGAGCTGACGCAGGTACTGCC
>QNBY01000199.1 GCA_003644275.1 Planctomycetota bacterium | reverse complement strand
CCCCGCCCTCGCCGCCGCCCGCCGCCTCTTCCCGGACATCCCCGCCGCCTTCTCGCTCTCCGGCGCGCTCGAGGACGGCCTCCTCGCCCTTCGCCACGGCCGCCTCTCCCTCTCCGCCCGCGCGGCCGGTCTGAACGCCGCCGCCTCCGGCCTTTCGGTCTCCCGCCTGCGCTCCGCCCTCGCGGCCTCCCTTTCCCTCGACGATCCCCGGCTCGTCTCCCTTTCCCTCTCCGCCCTCTCCGCCGACTCGCTCTCCCTCCCCGATAACGGCGCCCTCTCCGCCCTCTCCTCGGACTCCCTCTCCTTCCTCCTCGACGCCCGCGGCCCCGCCCCCCTCCTCTCCGGCTCCGGGCTGGTGCGCTTCGCCTCCTGGGATGCCCCCGACGGCCTGGTCCGCCGCGGCTCCCTCCGCTTCCGCGCCTCCGCCGCGCTCGCGCCCGCTCCCTCCCTCCGCGCCTTGACCGCCTCCCTCTCGGCGGACGCCCTCTTCTCCGGCGACTCCCTCATCCGCGGAGCCTCCCTTTCCGCCGACCTCCTCCCCGACGGCTCGTGGGCGGTGAAGGGCAGGGCGGACTCCCTCTCCTCTCCCTCCTGGTCCGTCCTGCGCCCCGCCGCCGAGGGAACCCTCGTCCCCTCCGAGCGCGGCCTGCGCTTCTCCGGCCTCGTTACCGTCGAAGGCGCTTCCCTCTCCGGCCTCGCCGCCTCCCTCCCGCGCGCGAGCCTCACCGTCTCCACCCTCACCGTCGCCCCCGACGGCTCCCTCTCCCTGGAGCCCTCCCCCCTCTCCTTGCCCTTCGGCGCGGGCGCCCTCTCCCTCGCCGCCTCGGGCGATTCCTTCTCCTCGCGCATCGAACTCGCCGTCTCCGACCTCTCCTCCCTCACCTCCTCCTTCCCGCTCCTGTCGGACGGCGGCCGCAACGCCTTCTCCGGCTCGGCTTCCCTCTCCGCCGACCTCTCCTCCGGCCGCGGCGGCCTTTCCCTCTCCCTCTCGGCCTCCCTCGCGCTGGACGGCTGGTCCCTCCCCGGCCTGTACGGCTCGGAGGGCGAGAACCTCTCCGCCTCGCTCGACGCCTCCCTCTCCCTCCCCCCCGGCCGCTCCGACGCCCTCTTCTCCCTCCGCTGCCGCCTCCGCCCGGGCGACCTCATGGTGGGCGACTACTTCTTCTCCCTCTCCGACGAGCTCGACCTCCGCGCCCGCGGCGTCCTGGATCCCTCTTCCGGCGACGGCTCGCTCTCCTCCTTCTCCCTCTCCTTCCCCCTCCTGTTCGCCTCGCTCCGCGGCGGCGCGACCTTCTCCCGCTGGTCCCCCGTCTCCGTCGAGGCCGCCGTCTCCGCCCTCGACCTCCGAAAGACGACCGACTTCTTCTACACCTCCCAGCTCGCCCCCGGCGACGAGCCCCTTTTCTCGGCGGAAGGCGTCTTCGACCTGAAGGCCGCCTGGAAGGCGGCCCCCGGCGCGCTCCCCGTCCTCACCCTCTCCCTCTCCGGGAAGGACGCGGCCTTCGAGCTCTCGCCCTCCTCCCCCTCCTCCCTCGTCGCGGTCTTCGACGGCGACGCGGCGGCCTCCCTGCGTATCGAGGCCGCGCCGGACGGCGGCTCGCGCTGCTCGCTCTCGCTCTCCGCCCCCGGCCTCTCCCTCATCTACGGCCCGGCCTCCGCCTCTCTCGCCCCCCTCTCCCTCTCGGCCTCCCTCGCGCTGGCCGCGGCCGGCGGCTTCTCTCTTTCCGGCCGCCTTGAGACGGGCGGCTCCCTCTCCGTCGAGGGCGCTTCCCCCGGCTCCTTCCTCCTCTCCGTCGAGGGCATGAGGCTCGATTTCCCCTTCTCGCTCGCTTCCTCGGCGGCCTTCGACACCCCCGAAGCCCCCGCAGGCTCCCTCGCCTTCTCCTCCCTCTCGCTCGCGGGCCTGAAGGCCCGCTCCCCCCGCCTCCCCCTCCGCCTCTCCCGCAACCGCCTCGAGCTCCCCTCCGGCCTGGTCCTGGAAGGCGAGGGCGGCGCGCTCTCCATCGGCGCTTTCCTCGTGCGCGACGTGCTGAACCCCGCCGCGGGCGGCGGCGCCGTGGTGGAGACCTCCTCCCTCCACATGCGCCCCGTCCTCGACGCCCTCGGCCTCCCTCCCTTCGACGGCCTCCTCTCCCTCTCCTGGCGCGCCTCGGTGGGCGAGGACGGCCTGCGCCTCTCCGGTTCCGCCCGCCTCAAGGCCTTCGGCGGCTCGCTCACCCTCGAGGACCCCTTCTTCGCCCCCGGCCGCTATCCCTCCTTCGGCTTCGCCGAGCTCCTCGTGGAGAACATCGACCTCTTCGCCCTCACCTCCTCCTTCGAGGGCTACGCCGCCTCCGTGAGCGGCAACCTATGCGGTTACGTGCGCGATTTCGTCTGGGCCTACGGCGAGCCCCAGAGGTTCCGCCTCTGGCTCCACACCGTCCCCATGAAGGGCCGCAGGCAGATCATAACGGCGGGCGTGGTGAACGTCATCGCCCTCAACAGCCCCGAGGTCCGAAGCGCCATGAAGCTCTTCAACCTCACCCGTTTCCCCTACGCCTACATCCGCCTCGGCGCGCGCCTGGAGAACGGCGTCATCTCGGTGTCCAACCTTCCCGACGGCGCGCCCGGCGGCCGCGACAACATACTCCTCAAGGGCAAGCGCGCGGGCTTCTTCCGCCTCATCCTCAGGGTGGCGGGCAGCGTCCGCGGCGACTGGCGCTCCGTCTGGGGCTCCGTCAAGGAAGCCGTCAACTCGCTCGGAAGCGGCGCTTCCCTCGAGATAGTGCATTAGCCGCTTCTTTGTGCTATAATATCCGGCGTACCGGCGTCCAAATGTAAACGGAGGTGATCATGTACAGACAGGCCGCCCTATCTTCGCTCTTCGCCGTTGCCGTCTTCCTCCTCCTCACGGGATGCGGCGACGTGAACATCACCATCAACTTCCCCGCCGCCGCCGTGGAGAAACAGGCGGCGAAGTTCGTCCACGACGTCCGTTCCGCCCCGCCCGCCGAGAACCCCTCCGCCGACACCCCGCCCCCCGAGGACTCCGACGACGACGGCCTCATCGACCCCCTCGAGGGCGGCTCCGTGGACATCGGCAAGACCAACAAGGAAATAGACGAGATAAAGAAGCGCATGAAGGAACGCTACGACAAGCACCTTCTCGCCTTCTACGACAAGGGCAACGTCGGCGAGAAGATAGACGGCTACCTCGCCATCAGGAACTTCGACGGCCTCAACATCAAGCAGAAGGCGCTCCTGAAGAAGCTCGTCAACGCCGAGAACGCCGACCGCAAGGCGGTTTACAAGCTCGTCGCGAAGCTGAACAAGGTCCCCGACCAGGTGAGCAAGGTGGCGGCCATCTTCGCCAAGAAGTGGCGCGACGCCGCCAAGCCCGACCACTGGGTCCAGGACGACTCCGGAACCTGGATGAAGAAGAAGGACTACGACAAGAAGAAGAAAAAGAAGAAGTAACCCTTTCTCCTTTTTCTCTCCCCTTCCTTCGCCTCTCCCGCCCCGCTCGTCTTCCCCCCTCCCCGCATGAAAAAGGCCGCCCCTCCGGGCGGCCTCCTCGTTTCCTTGCGCCGTTCTTCCCCGCCTAATCCTGCGCTTCGGGCAGATCCTCCGGCAGCGGAATAGGCTTGAAAATCTCTTTGAAGTTGTCCGGGAACCACCGCGTGG
>QNBY01000198.1 GCA_003644275.1 Planctomycetota bacterium | reverse complement strand
GCGGACAACTTCGAGGTGGAGCTTCACGGAGAAGGCGGCCACGCCGCGGCCCCGCACCGGGCGAACGACCTGGTGCTGGCGTCGGCGGCCGTGGTGGTCTCGGCGCAGGCGGTGGTGTCGCGGTTCACGGATCCGGTGGAGGCGGCGGTGGTGTCCTTCGCGTCGGTGGAGGCGGGCGGCAACTACAACGTCCTTCCCTCGCGGGCGCTGCTGAGGGGGACGATAAGGTCCTATTCCGAGGAGCTGCAGCGCTTCCTGTTCGAGCGGCTGGAGGAGACGGCGCGGCACGCGGCGGCGATGTACGGCGCGCGGGCGGCCGCGAGGCGTTTCGAGGGATACCCGCCCCTGGTGAACCACGCGCGGGAGGTGGAGCTGGGGAGAGAGGTTTACGCCGGGCTCTTCGGGGAGGACGGGTTCGAGGGAGACCATCCGCCCCTCATGTTCGGGGAGGATTTCGGCTACTACCTGAAGGAGCGGCCGGGGGCCTTCTTCATGATCGGGGCGTCCCCCGGAGAGGGGGCCAGGCCGCTGCACAACGTGGAAGTGGAGTTCGACGAAGCGGTGCTGCCGATGGGAGCGGCCTTTCTCGCCGCCCTCGCGGCGGCCCGGGCCGGAAGGAGCGAAGGATGAAGGATCGGAGAGGCGGTTCGTATCCCGCAGCGATAATAGCCGTGGTTCTTCTCGCCGGAATACTGTTCGCCGCGGCGAAGGCGTCCGGGATACTCGAAGTGAAGGCCCGCGTGAAGGTGAAGTCCATCCCCCCCGGCGCGCTGGTGCTGGTGGACGGCGTGCCCGCGGGCACGGCACCGCTCGACCTCGGCGAGATGGAGGGCGGGCCCCACACCTTCCGCTTCGTGCTCGAAGGCTACAGGGACGCGGTGGTGGTGAAGGCGTGCGCGGGCGACGTGACGGTGGAGGGGAAGATGAAGCCCCTGCCGGGCGGCGAGCTCGCGGTGGACTCCGAGCCCAAGGGGGCTAAGGTGTTCGTGGACGGCGTGGAGAGGGGCGAGACGCCTCTCGCGGTGAGGCTCGCTCCGGGCAGGCACACGCTGTCGGTGTTGAAGGAGAACTACAACGAGCACGTGGAGGAGGTGACGGTAGAGGCTGGGAAGTCGCTGGAGAGGACTGTGGAGCTCGTGCCCGCGGTGGAGAGCTACTACCGCGAGGCCATTGAACGGGCGCCGGACGACCTGATGAACTACTGCGACCTGATGCGCTACTACTACGTGCGCGGGAGGTACGAGGACCTGGTGGACCTCATGTTCGACGGCGTGGCCGTGATGATGAGGGACAAGAGGAGGGACGACGGACTGCGAAGGTTCATACAGGAGATAGGGAAGGTGCGGGAAGAGGATCCGGCGCTGTACGACAAGCGGATATTTCCCCTGGTGCTGCCGCGGCTTCTGAAGGTGTGGAAGGAGGGGAAAAAGGACACTGCGGCGATGAAGCTCGGCGATTACTTCATACTGGGCCCCCGCAACCCCGAACGCGGGATACCCCTTCTGTTCGAGGCGCTGGAAGAGCACGAGGACGAGCCGCTGCTTTACCGCTACGTGGTGACGCGGGGCACGAAGGCGCAGGCGCTGATTCGGAAGCTCACGAGCAGCGATTTCTCCCGCCTGCTCGAGTTGTTCCTAACGTGCGACGAGCGCCTGCCCGCCGCGGAGGCGGCGGAGCTGCTGATGGGCATGACGGAGGTGTGCAAGCTGAGGCGGGACTTCTCGGCGCTCGAGGAGGTGAGCAGGAAAGCGGCGGAGCTGGCCGCGGAGATCGGGGACAAGAAGACCGAGTTCCGGGCGCTGAACGACCTGGTGGTGAGCCTCCGGGTGCTCAAGAAGTACGACGAGGGGGAGAAACTGGTGAAGGAACTTCTCGCCCGCAAGGACGTGCCGAAGATGTACCGGAAACTGCTCGAGCGGGAGCTCAAACGGATAAGGCGCTTCAAGCGGCTCGGGAGGTGAGGGCGGCTATCTGAAGAGGTTCTTCAGGGGCTTCTTCACCTTCTCGATGATGTTCTTGCCGCGTCCGGAGCCGACCTTGCCGAGGTCGTGGAGGAAGCCGCCTTTCTCGACGATCTTTTTGGCCTCGCCGCCGAGCTTGCCCGCCGCGTCGTCTATCCTGGAGGCGAGGGCCTTGAAGACGGCGAAGAGGACCTGGGAGAGGGTGGCTCCGGCGCTCTTGTGTGTTCCTATGTCGTGAAGCTCGAAATCGCCCACGGAGAGATTCACCCGGCCGGCGAGGTCGCTTTGCATCGAGACGCGGATGTTCTTGAGCTCGAGCTTCTTTATCCTGAAGCGCTTTCCTCCCTCGGATTCCCCTTCGGCCTCCCCATCGCCGACGGATTCGTCCAGCTTCGCAAGTATGGCGCCGAGGTTGGTCTTTCCGCCCCTGGCCTCTATCTCGAGCTGCAGGCCGTCCACCACCACCTCGGGCAACTCCACCACCGAGGACAGCATGGAGCCCAACGCCGCGCCGGCGCGGAAACGCTCCATGAGCAGGAAGGGGCCCTCGTGGAAGCCCTCGGGATTGGCGACCGTGAGGTCGGCCATCTCGACCGAGCCCGCGAGGGGCGAGATGGACAGGCTGTCGAGCGACACCTTCGCGCCGAGGGTCCGGGTGCCCCGGGCCTCCGCGATGGGCCGGACGATGGGGCCGAGGAAGAACAGGACGACCACCGCGACCACCACGAGCAGGACGGCGGCGGCGATCAGCAACTTCTTGAGCATCATTTCCCTCCCCGGGAGGGAGCCTTGACGGAATCGCCCTTGTAATAGGGGGATATGTCCAGGAGTTTCTCGATTATGCGGGGCACGACCTGGATGGTGTAGTCTATCTCCTCCTCGGTGGTGTAGCGGGAGAGGGAGAAGCGGACGGAGCCGTGGACGCGGGTGAAGGGAACCCCCATGGCGCGCAGCACGTGACTGGGCTCGAGCGAGCCCGAGGTGCAGGCGGAGCCGCTGCTGGCGCAGATTCCCTCGCGGTCGAGCAGGAGGAGGATGGACTCGCCCTCGACGTACTCGAAGGATATGTTGGTGGTGTTGGGGAGGCGGTTGGAGACGTCGCCGTTGACCTCGGCGACCTCGACGGCGTCGAGTATTCCCCTTTCGAGCTTGTCGCGCAAGCGCCTGACGCGGCCGCGCTCTTCGTCGAGGGCGGCCACGGCGAGCTCGCAGGCCCTTCCGAAGCCGATTATGTAGGGGACGTTCTCGGTGCCCGCGCGCCTGCCGTGTTCCTGGTGCCCGCCGTACACGAGGGGGCGTATGCGGGTGCCGCGCCTGATGTAGAGGGCGCCTATGCCCTTGGGGGCGTGGAGCTTGTGGCCGCTTATGGTGATGAGGTCGGCGGGGAGCTCGTTCACGTCGAGGGGGAGCTTGCCCGCGGCCTGGACGGCGTCGGTGTGGAAGAGGACGCCGCGTTCCTTGCAGATGCGGGCGGCCTCGAAGACCGGGAGGATGTTGCCGACCTCGTTGTTGGCGTACATGATGGAGACGAGGGCGGTGTCGTCGGATATGGCGTCGCGGAGCTCGTCGAGGTCGAGGCGGCCCTTGGAGTCCACGCCGAGGAGGGTGAGGCGGTAGCCGCGGCGGGCGAGGCCTTCGAGCGGCTTTCCAAGCGAACCATCGACGACCGCCGCCGTGTCATCGAGCACATCCGCCGCATCTCG
>QNBY01000197.1 GCA_003644275.1 Planctomycetota bacterium | reverse complement strand
TCGTAGGTGTAGTTGGTGGTGTTGCCCAGCGCGTCGGTGACCGACACGAGCTCGTTGCGCGCGTTCCAGCGCAGGGTCTTCGTGTTGCCGAGCGGGTCGGTTATGCTCGTAACGTTCCCGTCGGCGTCGTAGCCGTAGAAGAAGGCCGACGGCGGAACGCCGAACGAGGCCAGAAGCCCGCGCGAGTCGTACCCCCACTGGTAGCTGACGCCCCCCGGGTCCACCCGCCCCGTGAGCCTGCCCTCGGCGTCGTAGGAAAGGGTGGTGTTGCCCCCCAGCGGGTTCACGAGCGCCGTTACGTTCGACACCGCGTCGTAGGCGTAGGTCCAAACGTTGCCGTTGCAGTCGGAATACGACACCATGTTGCCGTCCGGATCGTAGCCGTAGTTCTTCGAGGTGCCGTCCGGGTAGGCCACCGCCGTCACCCGCCCCAGCGCGTCGCGCGTTATGGTGCGCCTGACCGAGATGAGGTCGGCCTCGGAAAGCAGCCGCCCGCAGCGGTCCCACGTGTAGGAAACGGTGTTGCCCATGGGATCCGAATACGACACGAGAAGGCCGCCCGCGTTGTAGGTGTGCGAGTAAACCCCGTTGCGGGGGTTGGTTATGGTGACTATGCGGCCCGCGGCGTCGTAGTCGTAGGTGTAAGTGGCCCCGTCCACGCCCGTGAGGCTCACGAGCCTGTTCTCGGCGTCGTAGAGGCGCGTCGTCCGCCCGTTCGCGCGGCTCACCGTGCTCGTGAGGTTCCCGTTGGGATCGTAGGAGAGCGTGTAGGTGAAGCCGAGCGGATCGGTCCGCCCCGCCAGCCTGTTCAGGGGATCGTAGCTGAAGGTGGTGGTGTTGCCCCGCCTGTCGGTCTCCGCCACCACGTTGCCCGCGGCGTCGTAGAGCCAGGAGAGGACGTTGTTCGCCGCGTCGGTCACCGAGACGAGCCTCCCCGCGCCGTCCCACGCCTTCACTATGGTTACGCCGGTGCGGTCCGTCTCCGTCACGGTGCCGGCCGAGACGTTGTACGTCCAGGTGCGGGTGTTGCCGAGCGGGTCGGCGAGCGATACCGGCCGGCCCCAGGCGTCCAGCGAGTAGTTCCACCTGTTGCCGCGGAAGTCGGTGAACGCCGTGAGCCTCCCCTCGGCGTCGTAGGCGAAGGAGCGGCTGTTGGGGAGGGGATCCGTCTCGACGGTGAGGCGTCCCGCGGCGTCCCGCGCGTAGCTCCACGTGGCGCCGGTGGGATCCGTCCTCGACGAGAGGCGGCCCGCCGCGGTGAGCGTCATGCTCGTCACGGCGGGGCCGGTCGCGTCGAACGGCCGCGAGATGCTCACCAGCCGGTTCATGTTGTCGTAGGCGTAGCTCGTCACCGCGCCGAGCGGGTCGGTCTCCGTGGCGGGAAGCCCCCAGGCCGTCCACGTCCTGCTCCACACCGCCCCCAGCGGCGTGGTGACCGACGCGAGAAGCCCGCCCGACCAGGCGAAACTCCACACGTTGCCCCGGTAGTCCCGGAACGTGGCGGGAAAGCCGGAGGCGGAATACGTTATCGCGGCCGCGTGCGTCGGAGCCGCCGGGTTGTCGTCCGGCTGGATTATGCCGCTCAACCGCCCCGGCCCCGCCCACGAGAACCGCCACACGTTGCCGTTGGGGTCGGTGTAGGTCACCGGGAGGTTGGAGGCGTTGTAGCTCCAGGAATACGTTATCGTCTGGGGCGAGCCCCCGCTGCTGACGGTGGCCGAGCGCGACAGCAGGTTGCCGTTGGAGTCGTAGGTCATGTTCCACTGGGCCTTGCCGGGCTCGGCGCGGCTCGTCATGTTGCGCGAGGAATCGAAGCTCTGCGTGAGGCTGAAGACGTTCCCGTTCAGCGGCGGATAGTCCAGGCGGGAGAGCGCGTTCACCGCCGTGTTGAAGTAGTAGTTCCAGGCCGCGCCCGTCCGGTCGGTGAGCGTAGCGCTGCCCGTGCCGTAGCCTATCGTGAGGGCGGCGCCGAGCGGGTCGGTGATGCCGGTGAGCAGGCCACTCGTGAAGCTGAAGCTCCACACGCCGCCGTCCGGGTCGGTGTACGTCGCGGGCAGGATGCCGGAAGAGTAGTTGAACGTATAGGTGGCGGTCGTCCCGCCCGGATAGCCCGTCACGAAGGACGAAAGCCGGTTCGCCCCGTCATAGTAGAGGCGGATGAAGGCGGGCGAGCCCTGCGTCGTGTTGTCCAGCACCGAGCTCAGAAGCCCGTTGGCCCAGACGAGGGTTATCGAGCGGTTGAAGGGGTCCGCAACGCCGGTGAGCAGGCCGTTCGTCCAGCTCAGCGTGATCGTCCTTCCGAAGAAATCGCTTATCGAGAGGGGACGGCCCGCGGAGTCGAAGGTGATGGTGCGCCCCCAACGGTCCGAGACCGTGAAGCCGGTGGGCGAGGACGGCGAGCCGCTCACGGTGGCGGTGAGATGACACCCGAACGACGCCGCGGAAGCCCAGCCCGACGCCCCCTGCGTGAACGGAAGCGAGCGGCCGAACACGTCCAGCAGGTTCATGGTGGGCGAGCCGTTGTTCCACGAATAGGCGAGCTTTATGTCGTAGGTGCAGCTCCAGCCCGCGCCCGCCGAGCCGCCCGCGCCGTTGCCCGAGGAATAGAAGAGGCCGAACATGAGATTGGTGTCCGACGCCGAGCGGAAGTGCATGAGGGCGGGGAAGGAAAAGCGCAGGTCCCCGCGGATGAGGTCCACCTCTATCGCCTTGTCGTCCACCGGCTTGACGATCTCGCCGGTGTTGGGCGAGAACACCGGGAAATACGGAACCGCCGGTGGCGCGCCCGCCAGCGCGGAACGCGCCGCCAGCAGGACGAGCGCCGCAAGCGCCGCCGAAAGGAACCTCGCCGTTCGCTTCATCTCTTCCTCCCGCTTTGTAGTTCTGTTTTACTTCAATATATCATACTCCGTCCGCCTGTCAAGTTTTTTCTTACATATTTTCGACGAGCCGTTTCATTTCCCGCGGAAAAGTTGTTCCCATCCCGTCGAAGGCGTATAATCGGCGGATCGAAAGGAAGTGTGAGATGCTGACAAGGGACGAATTCAGGACGCTGGCCGAGAAGGTCTTCTCCCTCTCCACCGCCGCCGAGGTGGAGGTCCTGCTCACCGACGGCCGCAACGAGCTCACCCGCTTCTCCAACAACGCCATCACCCAGAACGTGGGCTCGCGCGAGGGCGCGATAACCGTGAGGACGGTCTCCGAGGGCAAGGTGGGCAAGGCCGCCGTCAACCGATTCGACGACGACTCGCTCGCGCGGGCGGTGAAGGCCGCCGAGGCCGTGATGGCCCACGCCCGCCCCGATCCCTGGTACGTTCCCATGCAGGGGCCCACCTCCTACACCCTCGTCCATCCGCGCCGTTACGAGGCCACCGCCTCTTTCGGCCCCGCCGACCGGGCCGCCGTGGTATCCGAGTGCGTCGCGCTCTGCAGGGAGGCCGGCTGCGAGGCGGCGGGCATCGTCTCCAACGGCGAGAGCGTCCTCGGCCTGGCGAACGACAAGGGCCTGTTCCTGTACGAGTCCTTCACCGACTTCGAGTTCTCCCTCACCGTCGAGGGGGACGACGTGTCCGGCTGGAGCGAGGTCGCCGTGCGGGACGTGAGCGCCGCTGACCTGCCCGCGTGCATGGCGGAAGCGGTGGACATCTGGAAGCGCGGCCGCTCTCCCGCGGAGGCCGAGCCCGGCCGATACACCGTCATCCTTCCCCCGGCCGC
>QNBY01000196.1 GCA_003644275.1 Planctomycetota bacterium | reverse complement strand
TCAAGGCTTTGAGTACCTCCAGTTTGCCGCTGATCTTGGCGCCGCCCACGATGACCACAAAGGGTCTTTCGGGGTCATGCACGGCCCGGGTGAGGGCGGAGATCTCCTTCTCCATGGCCTCGAGGCGCTCCATGAGCTGGAGGGCGGAATCCTCGTTGCGGCGGAGGTCGGCCTTGAGGCTCGCGATCTGGGTGCGCATGGCGTTGTACTCGCGCTGGGTCTTGACCTCGAGCATCTTTTCCTGACTGCGGTTTATCTGGGCCTCGAGGGCCTTCATCTCGAGATCGAGCTCGCGGCTGTCAACGTTGAGGGCGTTGTAGTTCTGTTCGAGCCTGGCGAGTTTTTCCTTCTTTTTCTCGAGGGCGCCGGAACGTTTCCTGGCCTCTTCGGGCAGACGGGAGAGCGTCTTTTTTATCCCGATGATCTCGCGATCGATTTCCTGGAGTTTGACGAGCAACCGCAGTCGTTCTTGCATCGCTTCCCCGATTTCCACGTTGTAAAAGGGCACATGACCGACCACCGATTATAATCGGCGTTCGCGGGGGTCAAGGACTCCCCGGCGGAGGGCGCCATGAAGGACGAGAGAACCGAACAGGCGGAAAACTGTCCCGTGTGCGGCGGCGAGATGCGGGAGGGACGCTGTTCTTCCTGCGGCTGGGAGCCGCCGGAGGGGACAGGGAGTTCTCCCACGAAGCGGCTGGTGCTCTCCTCTCTGTTGCTGCTGTTTTCCCTGCTCGCGGCCGGGGCGGTGTGGTACATGATCCAGCGCGGCGACCGCTCCGTGGATGAAGGCGTGCTGGTCAAGAGCGGGGTGGACGGCGGCCCCGTGATAGTCCCCACGGAGAGGTACGAGGAATACAAGGCGGGGCTGGACGAGCTGCTCGCGCTGAGGAAGAGACGCAGGGACCTGCTGAAGGAGAAGGAGAGGGTGTTCGGCGACCTTTCGGAAGAAAGGCGCGTGGAGAAACTTCTGCAGAAGACGAACAACCGGATAGTGATACTGACCGAGACGCTGAAGCTGATGGAGAAGAAAGCGCCCGGCGATTGAGAAAGCGCGGCTCCCTTGACTTACGGCGTTTCCGGGCTATCATCATAGTAACGGCCATGCTCGAGATCATCAAGATAGACGAAACGATATACGAGATCGTCCGAACCGTCGCGCGCGGCGGCATGGCGATAGTGTACGAGGCCCGCCAGCTGGGCGTGGAGGGGTTCGCGAAGACGGTCGCCATAAAGATGATCCTCGAGGACTACTCGAACGATCCGGCCTTTCGGGAGATGTTCGTCGGCGAGGCGAAACTGGTGGCGGACCTCGTGCACCAGAACATAGCGCAGATATACCAGCTCGGCCGGCACGGGAACTCGTACTTCATGGTGATGGAGTTCCTCTCGGGCAAGACGGTGGCGGAGTTCACGGCCCGGCACAAGCAGCTCAACTGGCAGGTGCCGATAGAGCTCGGGGTGTTCATCATCTCGCGCATCTGCCGGGGGCTCGAATACGCCCACCGGAAGCGCGACAGGGAAGGGCGGCTTCTGGGGATAGTCCACCGCGACGTGAGCCCCAAGAACATGATAATCACCACCGAGGGAGAGGTGAAGCTGACCGATTTCGGCATAGCGAAGGCCCGCTTCTTCATGCGGGACGAGGAGGGCGAGGTGCTCATGGGCAAGGCGGAGTACATGAGCCCGGAGCAGGCCCGCTTCGAGACCACCGATGCCCGCTCGGACCTGTTCTCCCTCGGCATATGCCTCTACGAGGTGCTCACGGGCGTGAACGTCTTCGACACCTCCACCAACGTGCACGAGGTGCTCGAGAACGTGTGCACCAAGGTGATACCCGACCCGCGCGAGTACCGGCCCGACATACCGCCGGACCTGGCGAAGATAATCATGCGGGCGCTCACGAGGGAGAGGGAAGGGCGCTACCAGACGGCCACGGAGATGGTCTACGACCTCGAATACTTCATGTATCACGACAGATACGGTCCCACCATAATGACGCTGCACAAGTACATGATGGAACTCTTCCCGGAAACCGATCCCTCCAACCCGTTCGCGGAGCTCTTCTATCCCGATTCGGACACCGAGACCACCTCCAGCTACACCGACAACCTCTTCCCCCTGGAGGACGAGGATGGCAAGACTTATAGTCAGACGTAAGGGAACGCCCGAACAGACGGTGGAGATAAGCTCTCCGGTCGTCACGCTGGGACGGTCGAGGGACAACACCTTCATACTGAGAGGCGACCGGAAGATATCCCGCCGGCACGCGAAGATAGATTACGTGGACGGCAAGTTCTACATCACCGACATGGGCAGCGCGAACGGCACGTCGGTGAACGAGCGGCTGATACGTTCGAGAACCCCCCTGAGGGACGGCGACAAGATAAACATCGGGGATACGGAGATCATCTTCTTCTCCGACGGGGGCCTCTCTCCCGCCGCCGAGCCCGAACCGATATCCCCCGAAGAGCTGGCCGCGATGCGCCCGCCCTCCCGGAGCAGGCCCGGCGCGGGAGGGACGGCGACGGCGGACGCCTCGACGGTGAAATGTCCCAAGTGCGGGGCGGTGGTGGACGTCACGGACATACCCAAGGGCGCGAAGGTGGGTTGCGCGCGCTGCAAACACATATTCACCGTGTGAGGACAGGAGTTCGAGGGAGTGGCAATCCGCAAGAAACGGCTCGGAGAACTGCTGGTCGAGGCAGAGGTGATAACGCTGCCCCAGCTCAACCTCGCGCTCGAGAGGATGAAGTTCACCAAAGCCAGACTCGGCGAGCAGCTCGTCAACCTCAAGATATGCACCGAGAAGGACATAGTGGATGCCCTCTCGAAGCAGTTGAGGATCCCCGTGGTGGACCTCAAGAGCATCAAGCCGGACCCGGAAGTCTTCACCATCATTCCCAAGTCCTTGGCGCTCGACGCCAACTGCTTCCCCTTCAAGATCGACGGCCGCTTCATACACATAGCCTTCGCCGATCCCCTGCGGCTCGACAAGATACAGAACCTCGAGGCCAAGACGCAGCGGGCCATAAAGAAGTACCTGGCGACCCAGACCGAGATAGACGAGGCGATTGAGGAATACTACAAGGAAGACGACGCCGCCAAGGACATAATGAACTCCCTCGAGGACGAGGGCGACATAGCCACCGACGTATTCATGGACATGGGGCTGCCGGAGGAGGGAGAGGAAGGGGAGTTCGAGGACGTATCGGCGGTCGAGCTGAAGCGGGCGTCGGAGGACAAGGGCGTAGTCAAGGCGGTGAACCAGATAATCCGGCGGGCGGTGCTCGGCGGGGCGTCCGACATACATTTCGAGCCCCAGCGCAAGATACTGCTCGTCCGCCAGCGCATAGACGGCATACTGCACGAGCTCGCCCGCCTGCCGCGCTCCATCGCGCCCGCGCTGGTCTCCCGCATAAAGATACTCGCCGGGCTGGACATAGCGGAGCGCAGGCTGCCGCAGGACGGCAAGGTGCGCGCCACGCTCGACGGAGGCCGGGACGTGGACCTGCGCGTCTCCACCCTCCCCACCAAGTACGGCGAGAAGGTGGTGATACGAATACTGGACCAGTCGAAGTCCGCCCTCTCGCTGGAAAACATCTTCTTCGAGCCCGAACAGCTCGAGAAGGTGAAGTCCATCATCAAGGCGTCGCAGGGGATGATACTCGTCACCGGGCCGACGGGCTCGGGCAAGACCACCACCCTCTATTCGATAATCACC
>QNBY01000195.1 GCA_003644275.1 Planctomycetota bacterium | reverse complement strand
TCGCCTTCACTTCCTCCAGCGGGAGCCCCATGTCGGAGGCCAGCTCCTCTATCTGCTCCTCGCTCTTCGGGAGGAACTCGTGGAGGGGCGGATCCAGCGTGCGGATGGTCACCGCCTTGCCGTCCATCAGCCTGAAAATCTCCACGAAGTCGCGCTTCTGCATGGGGAGCAGCTCGTCGAGCGCCGCGCGCCTCTCCTCCTCGGTGTCGGAAAGGATCATCTTGCGCACGATGGGTATCCTCTCGGCGTCGAAGAACATGTGCTCCGTGCGGGCGAGCCCGATGCCCTCGGCCCCGAACCTGAGCCCGTTCTCCACGTCGTGCGGCGTCTCGGCGTTCATGCGGACGCCGAGATCCCGGAAGGAATCCACCCACTCCATGAAGACGGCGAACTCGCCGCCGATGGAGGGAGGAACCGTCTTTATCTCGCCCAGGAACACCTCTCCGGCGGAGCCGTCGAGCGAGATTATGTCGCCCTTCTTCACCGTCACGCCGCCGTCGGTTACGAACTTCTCGGCCTCGTAGTCTATGGATATGCCGGAGCAGCCGGCCACGCAGCAGCGCCCCATCCCGCGGGCCACCACCGCCGCGTGGGAGGTCATCCCCCCTTGCGCCGTCAGTATGCCCTCGGAGACGTGCATGCCCATCACGTCCTCGGGAGAGGTCTCCTCGCGCACGAGTATCACCTTCTTGCCGGCCTCCGCTTCCTTCACCGCGTCGTCGGCGGAGAACACCACCTCGCCGACCGCCGCCCCCGGGCTCGCCGGGAGTCCTTTCGCGATGAGGCGCTTCTCGGCCGCCGCCCGCTTCTTGTCGGCCGCGTCGAACCGCGGGAGAAGCAGGTTCGTTATCTTGTCGGCCTCCACCCGGAGCACCGCTTCCTTCTCGTCTATCAGGCCCTCGTTCACCATGTCCACGGCGATCTTTATCGCCGCCACCGCCGTCCGCTTGCCCGTCCGCGTCTGCAGGAAGAACAGCCTCCCTTCCTGGATGGTGAACTCTATGTCCTGCATGTCCCGGTAGTGCTTCTCCAGCTTGTCCTTGAAGGACACGAGCTGCTCGTACACCTCGGGCATTATCTCCTTCAGCGCCGTTATCGGCTGCGGCGTGCGGATACCGGCGACCACGTCCTCGCCCTGCGCGTTCAGCAGGAACTCGCCGTAGAACTCGTTCTCGCCGGTGGAGGGGTTGCGCGTGAAGCACACGCCGGTCCCCGACGTCTCGCCGAAGTTGCCGAACACCATCGCCTGAACGTTCACCGCCGTGCCCTTCAGGCCGCGTATGTCGTTGATCTTCCGGTACATGATGGCCCGCTCGTTGTTCCAGCTCCCGAACACCGCCTCTATGGCCGCCCAGAGCTGGTCCCAAGCGTTCTGCGGGAAGGGCTTGCCCGTCTCCGCCTTCACTATCTCCTTGTAGCGCTCGACCAGCTCCTTCAGGTGGTCCACCGTCAGGTCGGTGTCCCATTCGAGCGAGTACTTCTTCTTCACCTCGTCCAGCGCCGCATCGAACTTCCTCTTGTCCACCGTCAGCACCACGTCGCCGAACATCTGGATGAGACGGCGGTAGGCGTCCCACGCCATGCGCGGGTTGTCGGTCTTGCGGCTCAATCCTTCCACCGCTTCGTCGTTCAGCCCCAGGTTCAGGATGGTGTCCATCATGCCGGGCATGGATACCGCCGCTCCGCTCCTCACCGACACCAGCAGCGGGTTGGCCGCGTCGCCGAGCTTGGCTCCCATCTCGTCCTCGAGACGCTTCAACGCCTGCTCGACCTCCTCGCGGACCTCATCGGGTATCCTGCGTCCCTGCTCGTAATACATCTCGCATACTTCGGTCGAAATGGTGAAGCCGGGGGGGACGGGAAGCCCCAGCGCCGTCATCTCCGCGAGCCCGCGGCCCTTGCCGCCGAGAAGCTCCTTCGAGAGATGCGCGCCTTCGGCCCCGTCCTTGCCGAAATAGAAAACATGCCTTTTCTCTTTCATATTGTCCTCCTGTCGTCTGAACCAAGATGATATTCCGTTTTGTGTACGGGAGATTAAAAAGCGCGCCCTTACGGCGTCTCCGCGAGCCTCTCCTCCACCGTCCGGTAGCCTCCGCCGCGCCGCCCGAACCTCACCAGCGCCCTGCGCGGATCGTGGAACAGCAGGTTCCACGCCCCCTCCGCGGCCGAGCGCTCCAGAAGCCCCTCCAGGAACGCCGGAGGCTCGTCGTACAGAAACCGCCTGAACCGCGGCAACAGGTGGGTGGCCGTGGGAAGGTAGTCGCCCCAGAGCACCAGCGGCCCCTCGGTCGTCTCCACCCTCCAGGCGGTGTGTCCGACGGCGTGCTTGTCGCTCGTGAAGGTCTCCGCCCCCTCGCGCTCTGCCGCCAGCAGCGGATAGACGTCTCCCCTCCCCAGATACGCCCGGCAGTAGCGGGCGAACTCGTCGGGCGCGGCGGTGCGCACCGCCGCCCTCGGAAACGTCCTCTCGTGCCTCCCCTCCCGCGTGAACAGGGCGCAGAGGTGGTCGGGATGCTGGTGCGTGAGCAGCACCTCCGCCACCGCCTCCGTCCCCCCGTGCTTTTCGAGGAAGCGCAGCAGGCCGCCCCATTCGGTGAAGGACATCCGTTCCGCCTCCTCGTCGAGCCCCTCTATCCAGCAGGACGGGTCCCCCGGCCCCGGGTCCGCCACCACGAGCCCTTCCGGTCCCCTGAACACCGCCACGTTCGCCGCGAAGCGCACCCGTTCCGCGTGCGCCTCGAAGAACCTCGCGTGCGGCACGTACCCGAAGGAAGCGTCCCTCACGACCGCGATGAGCTCAAGCGCCATCGCCGCCTTTCTCCGGGGCGTCCTCTCCCCTCTTTTCCCGCCCCTCTTCCCCCTCCAGGATGTCGAGGAAACGGTCCATCTCACGCTCGAAGACGTAAAGCGCCGCGAACAGCCGGTACTCCCGCCACGACTTCGCCCATCTCCCCAGCCATTCCCTCGCCGCCTTCTCGCGGTCCGGCGGCCGGTTGAGCTTCACCCCCTCCAGCCAGATGTGCCTCTCTATCTCCCTCATCTGTTCCCGGGCGTCTATGAACGGGTTGAGCACCCGCGATTCGAGGATGCTCTTCTTCACCGCCAGCTCCAGCCTCGTGCGCTCCTCGTTTATGTCGCAGAACCGCTCCTTCATCTCCTCCGCTTTCTCCAGGATCCTCCCGCGCCTGCTCCGGATGAAATATTCCAGGCTCTGGCGCAGCAGGTCGAACCGCCCGTTCTCGTAGTCCTCTTTCAGCGCTTCCAGAAGCGTCCTGCGACCGTCTTGCCTCTTTCCCTCGTCCAATGCGTGTCCTTTCTACTTCCGCTTTTCCTTCAGGACCACCTTCATCAACCGGCCGGACATGTCGAACAGCATCTCGCGTCCCAGCTTGAACCCCGTGGACACCTGAAGCGGTATGTGCTCCAGAAGCGACCCGTCCGCGAGCGACACCTTCTCTATGCCCGACGCGAAGACGGGAATATACACCGCTCCCTCTTTCTCGTCCACCAGCATGGAGTTGAAGAGGATCATCATCCGCTTGAACTCCCAGCGGAACTCTCCCGTCTCCATGTCGAAGGCGAGGACGCTCCGCTGCCCGGCGTAGTTGAGCACCGCCATGAACACCCCGCCGCCCGCCGCCACCGGATCGGCCACCCAGTAGGTGTCATCCGGCGCCCCGTTCCGCACCTCGGGCATGTTCCTTATGCGGGCCGGTATCCGGGCCGTCCAGATTATCGAGCCGTCCTT
>QNBY01000194.1 GCA_003644275.1 Planctomycetota bacterium | reverse complement strand
GCGTTGCCGGTGATGAGCGCGAGCACCGTCGCCATGAAGGGGGCCACCCAGGGCGCGTAGCTGGAGGTGAGCACCGCCACCACCCCCAGCGGTGCGAACACCACCCGCGATTCCTTCGTGTGGAAGAAGGGCTGGTGGAACGACACTTTGTCCGGCGAGAGGAACAATGGCGCTTTCGAGGCGTAGAAGCGGAGCATGTCGAGGCTCGGAATCACCTCGAGGGTGAGCGCCTCGGTGAGCGTCTTTCCCTGCTCGCGCGAGATGAGCTTCGCTATCTCGTAGCGCTGCTCGTACACCAGGTCGAACGCGCCTTCGAGGAAGTTGGCGCGCTCCTCGCAGGCTATGTCGCGCCAGGCGGCGGCCGCGGCCTCGGCGCGGCGGTAGGCCTCCGCCACGTGCTGCGGCTGGGCGAGGTGCACGAGTTTTATCGGCTTGTCGTCCCGGAACGGATCGCCGGAGGGGCGGAGCACTCCGCTCTTCACCCACTCTCCGGCCAGGTAGAAACCGACGTCCATCCTCTTCATCTCTTCCCCTTCCTTGCGGCGAACAGCGCCGCGCACACCACGGCGGCGGTCTCTATCCTGAGTACACCGGGGCCGAGCGAGCACGTCTCCGCGCCCGCTTCCCGCGCGGCCTCCGCCTCGGCCTCGGTGAACCCGCCCTCCGGGCCTATCATGACGGCGAGAGGGCCGTCCCGGCGGGCCAGCAGGTCCGCCAGGCGTTCGCCCGCGCCGGGATGGAGCATCACCAGCGGCCGGAAGCGCTCCAGCGCCTCCGCGAAGGGGACGGGCGCGAGTATCTCCGGCAGCGGCGAGCCCGACTGCTTCACCGCCGCGACCGCCACCCTCGACCAGCGCTCGACGAGGTTGGCGGGCGAGCGCGGCGCGTGGACCGACCTCTCGCACAACAGGGGCGCTATGCGGCCCACGCCTATCTCGGTGCATTTCTCGACGAGGAAGGAAGCGCGGTTGGGCTGGGGAAGCGCGGTGAGTATGGTGAGCGGGTGCCGCCCGCCCTCCGTGAGCCTGGCGGCCGCCTCGAAGACCAGGGGCTTCAGCGACACCACCCTCGCCGCCCAGAAGGAGCCGTCCGGCGCGACGAGTTCCACCGCCTCCCCCGGTTTCACCCTCCTGGCCGCCGCGTGCCGGGCCTCCTCGGAAGGAGCTTCCACCACGGCCCCGGGCGACAGGGGGCGGTCCGTCCTGAATCGCTTGCGTGCCACGAAGGCATTGTACAATGTGAACTTCCGCTTGCAAGGCGGACCACTTCGCCATGGAGGAATACGTGTCCCGATTCGATCTCTCTCCCTACGGTCTCTTCAATTACGGAAAGGTCCACCGCAACCTGTCCCCCGCGAAGCTGGTGGAGACGGCTCTCGCGCGCGGCGAGGGCGTCCTCGCTTCCAACGGGGCGCTGGTGGTCCGGACGGGCGAGCGCACCGGCCGCTCTCCCAACGACAAGTTCTTCGTGAAGCGCGAGCCCTCCGCCTCCCGCATCTGGTGGGGCGACGTGAACCGCTCGATCTCCGAGGAGGTGTTCGACCGCCTCCACACGAGGCTCGCTTCCTACCTCGAGGGGCGGGATCTGTTCGTCTTCGACGGCTATTGCGGCGCGGACCCCACCTACCGCCTGCCCATCCGCGTCATCGCCCAGAAGGCCTGGCACGCCCTGTTCGCGCATACCCTGTTCGTGCGTCCCAAGCCGGAGGAGTTGGAGGGCTTCGAGCCCGGCTTCACCGTCCTCTGCGCCATGGATCACCTCTGCGCGGGCGAGGCCGACGGCGTGAACTCCGGCGTTTACATAGCGGCGGACATGGAGCGGCGGTTGCTGCTCATCTCCGGCTCCGGCTACGGCGGAGAGATAAAGAAGGGCATCTTCACCGTGATGAACTACCTGCTCCCGCTCCGCGGCGTGCTGAGCATGCACTGCGCGGCCAACGTCGGGCCGGACGGCGACACGGCGTTGTTCTTCGGGCTCTCCGGCACGGGGAAGACCTCGCTCTCGGCCGATCCCTCCCGCCGCCTGGTGGGCGACGACGAGCACGGCTGGCACGACGGCGGCGTCTTCAACTTCGAGGGCGGCTGTTACGCCAAGGTGATACGCCTCTCCCCGGAAAAGGAGCCGCAGATATACAAGGCCATACGCTTCGGCAGCATACTGGAGAACGTAATCTACGACGAGGCCACGCGGCGGGTGGACTACGACGCGGCGGACATAACGGAGAACACCCGCGCCACCTATCCCGTGGAGCACATTCCCAACTGCATAGTGGAGGGCCGGGCGGGGCATCCGCGCAACGTGTTCTTCCTGGCGTGCGACGCCTTCGGCGTGCTTCCGCCCATCTCGAAGCTGACGCCCGAGCAGGCGATGTACCACTTCATCAGCGGCTCCACCGCGAAGGTGGCGGGCACCGAGGCGGGCATAACCGAGCCGCAGGCCACCTTCTCGGCGTGTTTCGGCGCGCCGTTCATGCCCCTCCACCCGACGGAGTACGCGGCGCTCCTGCGCGAGCGCATCCTGAAGCACGAGGCGAACGTGTGGCTGGTGAACACCGGCTGGTCGGGCGGCCCCTACGGCGAGGGCGAGCGGATGGACATCTCCGTCACGCGCGCGCTTCTCGCGGCGGCGCTGAAGGGCGAACTGGACGGCGTGGAGTTCCGGCCGCACCCGGTGTTCAAGGTGCTCGTGCCCGCGAGCTGTCCGGGCGTGGATTCGAACGTGCTCCAGCCGCGCAACACCTGGCGCGACGGCGCGGCCTACGACGAGAAGGCGCGGCACCTGGCGCGGCTCTTCATCGAGAACTTCGAGAAGTTCCGCACCCACGCCACCCCCGAGATGCTCGCCGCCGCCCCCTCCACCGACTGAGCGGGTTCAGGCCACAGGATCGATGGGAAAGCGGGGCGCGGAAGCGCCCCGCTTTTCGTGAGAGGATGATTACGGCAAGGTGGTGGTTTTCACCAACTTCTTCAGCGTTGCCCACACGACTGTCGCGGTTTTGTCGTCGATACTGACGTAGTTCTTCGGTCTTTCGCGCTCGGGGGCTTTCAGGTGTTCCCTCAGTTTTTTCGCCAAATATTCATCCGTAAGCCTTCTTTCCTCAGTAGGAGAAGTAGGAGTCACCAACACATACACGCGAGGGAAAGAAGATAGTACCTCCGTATTTTCCCAGTACCGAAGGGCGGCGGAGAGGTAGTCGAACAGCGTTGCTGCCCCCATGAATTTGTTTTGCACATCCTTCTCCTCTCCATTTATTGTTTTGCTTTTTAGTTCAATAAACATAACACAGGGAGGGGCCACTATTGCATAGTCCGGCCGTTTCTCAAACCCTTCAAACTCAGAAAAGACACTATTTGCGATGCTTCTTATCTTTTTGATATCTACCGTTTCATCCACCTTTACAGCCAAAATCGCATGACGCCTTTCGAGGCCGCGAATTCTCACCTCTTTAAGACAGGCATTTCTGCTGCGTTCTTTCAGGACGCAAACATCCTCGCCCCATTGAATAGAGCCTTTGGCTTTGGCCTGCTCATCCACGTCAAGATGCCCGAATTTCTCCCGTATTATCTCCGGCCCAATATCGCTACTGTGTCTCGTTGCACAGTCATTAGGTACAAAGAATATCGCTTGAAATCGCGTTCATTTCCTCGATGACCCCATCGAAGACCGGGCCGTCGATTCCGGATTCCGGGGTAATGGAAACCGAATCGAAGACCACGCCGCCTATTTTCTCTTTCGGAACCGCGCGATACACACGGCAACTTTCGTGATTCAGGCCTTCGTCCGGCGCATAGCCGTACTTTTC
>QNBY01000193.1 GCA_003644275.1 Planctomycetota bacterium | reverse complement strand
TCGACGGCCTGGAGGCGCGCTATCCCTTCCACCATCCCATGCAGGAGAAGTCCTTCCTCGAATACGCCCGCAAGAGGGGCATACCGGTGCTCGGCGGCTCGGACTACCACGGCGCCAACCGTCCCTCCGTGAAACTCGGGGACAGGTTCTCCACCGCCGACGAACTGAGACGGCTTCTGGAGGTATGATGTTCTTCAAGAAGATTTTCGCACCCATCGAGAAGTTGAAGTCCGGCCTGAAGAAGACCCGGGAGAAGCTCTCCGGCGCCTTCCGGTTCGTCCTGGCCATCGGGCGGAAGATAGACGACGAGCTGCTCGACGAGCTCGAGGAACTGCTCATCTCCGCCGACCTGGGCGTGGAGGTCTCCATGCACCTCGTGGAGCGCCTCAAGGACGCCTACCGCAACCGAGAGATAAAGAACCAGGAAGAGATACTCGACTTCCTCAAGGACGAGATGGCGGCCCTCTTCGATTCCGGCGACGCCGACCTCGCCGCCGCCTCGGAGGGGCCTACGGTCATCCTCATCGTTGGCGTGAACGGCTCCGGCAAGACCACCACCGCCGCCAAACTCGCGCGCATGTTCAAGCAGCAGGGCCGCAAGGTGCTGCTCGCGGCCTGCGACACCTTCCGGGCCGCCGCGAGCGAGCAGCTCGCCATCTGGGCGGAACGGGTCGGCGTGCCGGTGGTCAAACACCAGGAAGGCGCGGACCCCGCGGCGGTGGCCTACGACGCCGCGGAAGCCGCCCTCGCCCGCGGCGTGGACGTCCTCATCGTGGACACCGCGGGCAGGCTCCACACCAGGACCAACCTGATGAGGGAGATGGAGAAGATAGCGCGGGTGCTCGCCAAGAAAATCCCCGGCGCCCCCCACGAGACCCTTCTCGTGCTGGACGGCACCACCGGCCAGAACGCCCTGCAGCAGGCGAGGCTGTTCAACGATTCCATTCCCCTCACCGGCCTCGTGATAACGAAACTGGACGGCACCGCGAAGGGAGGCATCGCCTTCGCCATTCGCAAGGAACTCGGATTGCCCGTCAAGTTCATCGGCATAGGCGAGGGCATGGACGACCTCCATTCCTTCGACGCCCGTTCGTTCGTGGAGGCCGTCTTCAATTGAGCCGAACCGAGGAAGGACGGAGGCTTGGACAGGGAAGCGGATGAGCTCCTCGCCGTCGCCGTGGCGATGAACTTCCTGTCCGCCGCCAAGGCGCGGCGGGCGAAGGAAAGGTACCTCGACATCCCTTCCTCCGAGCGTCCCCCCTTCTCCAAGTGGATAGTGGCGAACCGCCTGCTCACCCCCCGCGAGGTCAGGCTGCTCGCCGACCCCCGCAAGAGGGTGCTCCGCTGCCCGGCCTGCCCCCAGGAATTCGACGTGACCGGCATAGACCCCGGCCGGCAGTTCGAGTGCCCCCGCTGCGCCTCGCTGGTCACGGTGCCCGCCCCGCCGGATTCCGCCCCCGCCCAGGCTCCGCCCCCGCCCTCCGGCGCGGACGGATCGTTCGCCGGCCTAGAGCAGGAGGCGCTGCCCGAGCAGGAGGAACTCTCCCGCCACCTCGCTTCGAGGGGCTTCGAGCTCCTCGACAGGATAGGGCAGGGCGGCATGGGAGCCGTCTTCCTCGCCTGGGACGGGAAGCTCAACCGCAAGGTGGCCGTGAAGGTGCTGCTCAGCGGAGTGCTCGCCACCCAGTCCCAGATAGAGCGCTTCGAGCGCGAGGCCAAGGCCGTGGCCGCCCTCAATCATCCCTCCATCGTGAGGATCCACTCGCTGGGCTCGCACCGCGGCTTCCACTACTACATAATGGACTACGTGGAGGGAATGTCGCTCGACCACCTCATCGCGCGGGGGCCCATGAACCCGGTGAAGGCGGCCCGCCTCTGCACCGAGATATGCGACGCGATACGCCACGCCCACCGCGCGGGGGTCATACACCGCGACCTGAAGCCCGCGAACATACTGCTGGACGAGAACGGAAGGCCCTACGTCGCCGATTTCGGCCTCGCCAAGATAGAGGACGCCGCGAGCACCCTCACCGAGAGCGGCGTCGCCATCGGGACGCCCTACTACATGAGCCCTGAGCAGGCCTCCGGCGACGTGAAGCGGATAAGCGAGCGCTCGGACGTCTACTCCCTCGGCGTCATCCTCTACGAGATGCTCTGCGGCCGCGTGCCCTTCGAGGGAAAGCGGGCGGTGGACGTGATGATGAAGGTGATGAACGAGGACCCCCCGCCGCCCTCGTCCGTGAGGAAGGGCATCCCGGCGGAGCTGGAGGCGATAGCCCTGAAGGCCATGTCCAAGGACCCGGCCGAGAGGTACGCCGACGCGGGCGAAATGGCGTCCGACCTCCAGGCCTTCCTCGCGGGCATGACCGTGAGCGCCCGGCCGCCCGGCCCCGTCAGGCGGATTGCCCGCTCGCTCAGAAGACGCCCGGTGCTGCTCGCTGGCCTCGTCGCCGCCCTGGGCTCGCTTCTGTTCTACGTCGCCTTCTTCAACGCCGTGGTCCCCAAGAGGGACCCCGCCGCGCCGGTGCTGAACGCCCTTTCCGTCGCGGACGCCGCGCTGAAGGAAGGCGAGTTCGCCAAGGTGGCCAAGATACTCGAGGCCGCCTCCGGCATGGTCTCCGACAGGCGCGTCATGGAGAGGGCGGACGCGCTGAAGAGACGCTTCCTCGCCCGCCTGACCGCCCTCTACGACGGAGCCTCCGGCCTGGAGGGCGAGGCGGCCGCGCTGGCGCTCCTCATGTCCTACCTCGACTCGGAAGAAGCGACGCGCGTGAGGGCGGGCCGTTTCGCCTCCGAGACCGCGGCCCGCCTGAAGGAAATCCTCGCCTCGCGGGGGCCGCAGGCGGCCGGGGGGCTGCTCTCGTCGCTCCAGGCCAAGCTCGGCACCCACGCCTCCGTGCTCGACGGCGTGACGGCCGCCTTCTGCGACACCCTCGCCGCAGAGGCCGCCGCGCGCGAAAAGTCGGGCGACATCGACGGCGCCATGGAGCGCCTGCAGGTGCTGCTCATGTTCCGGCCCTCCGACAAGAAGGCCGCCGCAAGCATCGAGCGCCTCAAATCGAGCCGCGAGGACCGCTTCTTCGACCTCGTCGCCCGCGTCATGCAGAAGATAGGCTTCGGCACCGCCGAGGTCACCGGCGCGCACCACGGCTGCAAGGTGAGCATAACCTCGCTCACCCAGGACTACGGCGCTCCGCTCGAGAGCGACCTCAGGGTGCAGAGCTCCTTCCTGCTCAAGAACGGCTTCTACCTCTTCCGCTTCGAGCGCGAGGGTTACGAGCCCATCGAGCGCAAGGTGGCCGTCGAGGCCGAGCGCAAGGTGGTGATAAGGATAACGGAAGACGACTGGGTGAAGGTGAAGGCGAATGAGGATTGAGACCTTCCGCCGCGCGCTCCTGCTCGCCTCCCTTCTCCTCGCCGCCTCCTGCGCCTCGGCCGTGAGGGACGAATCGCGGGCGCTCGAGGCCCTCTCCTCGCCCGACGCGCGCAGAAGGGCGGACGCCCTCGCCTTCCTGCTCCGCGAGCCCCACGACAGGCGCGTCGAGTTGGGGCTCGAGCTCTTCTTCTCCCCCGATCCCTTCCTCGGGAACGCGGGCGTCGCCCTCCTGGCCTCGACGGGGCCCGCCCCGGAGGCGATGGAGAGGATACTCTCCGCCCTGGACGACGACACTGCGGCTCGGCGCTTCGCGGCGCTCTGCGTGCGCGCCCCCGACGCCGGGCGGCTCCCCCTGCTGCTCTCCCTCATACGCCGCCTGCCGGACGATGACGCGCCCCTGCTCGCCCGCGCCCTCGAGGCTTCGGCGGG
>QNBY01000192.1 GCA_003644275.1 Planctomycetota bacterium | reverse complement strand
GCGTGGGAGGTGGAGGGTACGCCGGTGGACTGCGTGAAGCTCGCGCTCGCGGAGCTGCTCCCCGCTCCGCCCGACCTGGTGGTGAGCGGCTTCAACCACGGGCCGAACGTGGGGCAGGACGTGTTCTACTCCGGCACGGTGGCGGCGGCGCTGGAGGCGGTGATGTTCGGATACGCGGCGCTGGCGGTGTCGCTGGCGTCGGAGAAGGCCCTCGATACGGCCCGCCGCGCGCTGCCCGCGCTGACGCGCGTGGCCGTGGAATGGGAGGCCGCCGGAAGGATGGCGCTGAACGCGAACGTCCCCGCGGAGGACGATCCCCCCGTGGTGGTGGTCCGGCACGGCAACGCCCGCTACGAGTACGGCTACCGCCGGGAGGGAGAGGAGGGGGGGAGGACGCTCTACCGCATATACGGGCGGCACGAGGCCGACCCCTCGCCCGACACGGATTCCTCGGCGCTGGCTCTGGGATGCCTGGCGCTCACGCCGCTGATCCCCTCCTTCGACGCCTTCCCCGCCGACCGCCGCGCCGCGGTGGCGGACCTGGCCCGCCTCGTCGCCCTGCACTTCCCGGTGTTGAGATGACGGACGAAAGGCACTTCACCCCCCCGCCGTACCTGTCCTATTTCCTCGAACGCTACGGCAGGGCGAGGCTGGACCTCGCTTCCTCCGGCCGGCCGGAGCGGAAGTGGGAGGAGCTGGAGCCCCACCTGCGCGGCAAGCCCCTCTACAGCCCGACCTATCAGGAGGACGCCCGGCTGTTCGCGGAGACGTTCTCCGCCCGCTACGGGCTCGAGAGGGATTTCGGGATGCTGCCGGTGCCCGGCTCGAGCACGGCGAACTACCTGGCGGTGAACGCCCTGGTTCCGCCCGGCGGTCTCGCGGCGGTGGAAAGCCCGGTTTACGATCCCGTCCCCTACGCGGTGCGCGCCTCCGGCCGGAGGGTAGTGGAAGTGCCCCGCCCGCCCTCGCGCGGGTGGTCTCTCGACCTGGAGGCGCTGGAAGGAGCGCTCCGGGAGGGGGCGCGGCTGGTGTTCCTCACGAACCTGCACAATCCCAGCGGGGCCTTCCTGGACAGGGAGACGCTGATGGAGGCGGACGCCCTGCTCGCGCGGTACGGCGCGTGGGGGCTGGTGGACGAGATATACCTCGAGTTCAGGCGCTCGTGGCGGGAGGAGACGGCGCTCGCCTTCACGGAGCGGTTCCTGGTGTCGTCGAGCCTTACGAAGGTGTACGGGCTCGGCGGGCTGAAGACGGGATGGCTCGCCGGTCCGCGCGAAGCGGTGGAGCGGTGCGGGGAGTACTGGATGCTCGTGGCGTGCAACAACCCGTCGCCCGCCTTCTTCGCCGCCGCGCACCTCGCGCCCGCGCTGGAAGGGATGCTGGAGGCGGACCGCCCGCTGCTGGAGCGCAACGCGGCGCTGTTCCGCTCGTGGGTGGAGGCCGTCGGGCTGGAGCCGCCTCTGGAGGCGGGCTCGCCGCTGAGGCTGCTCGCCCTGCCGGAGGGCGTGAACGACCTGGAGCTCGCGGAGCGGGCGTACCGGGATCACGGGCTGTTCCTGGCGCCGGGTTCGTTCTTCGGCGCTCCCGGCCGGATAAGGGTGGGACTGTTCAAACCGACGGGCGTCCTGGAGGAAGGGCTCGACATAGTGGCGGGTCTCCTGGGCGGCCGTTTTGCTTGAATCGGCGTGCGCGGCGGATATCATCAACACAACCCGCCGTTCGTATTGACGTTGCGTTCCCAGAGGTGCCAGATGAGGAAGCCTTTTCTGTCGTTGTTGCTCGTGACGCTCTTGCTTTCGTTCGTCCTTCCCGCGGCGGACGCCGAGGGGGACCCGACGATAGCGAAGCTGATCGCGAAGTACGGCAAGATAATGTACGGCGTGACCATAACCGTGAAGGGGAAGGCGCAGAATCCGGAATGGACGCCCGGGGTGCGCCTTTCGAGCGGCGACGTGCTCATAAGCGCGGCCCGGCTGCCGGAGGATCCGGCCAACACCGCCGAGTTCCGCGTGAAGCAGGGCAAGATACGCTCGCGCTCCGAGCTGAAGACGGTGAACCAGCTCGCGAACATAGCGACGGTGTCCACCTCGGTGGGAGGGACGGGCATATCGTTCGCCCACGACGGGAAGATAGAGGTGGGCGGGCGGTACTACCTGCTCGGCGTGCTGCCGCCCGACACCGGCTTCCGCTGCGAGGTCCGCACGTTCATGGTGACCGCCGAGATAGACTACCCGACCGGCAAGGTGTACGCCACCGACCTGTACCCCGGCGACCAGGGGATAATAGGGTGCCCGGTGTTCGATTCCGACCTGAAGGCGGTGGGCTTCGTGAACACCGTCCGGGCCGACGGGACGGGCACGCCGGTGGTGTTCCCGTCGTCCTACGTGCGCAAGGCGGTGGCGGCGGCGATAGACCCGCACGACACGAACCTGAAGCGCTGCTGGTTCGGCGCGTTCACCCGCGAGCTCACGCAGGTGTGGTGCGAGAAGCTGAAGCTGCCGAAGGAGCTGCAGGGCTCGCTCATCGAGGACGTGGTGCCGGGCTCGCCCGCGGCCGCGGCGGGGCTGCGCACGATGGACGTGGTGACGGCGGTGAACGGCGTTCCCGTGGCGGGCGTGGACGCCGCGGACCTGGAGAAGTACTTCGCGAGCAACTTCCGCCCCAACCAGACGGTGAAGGTGAGCGTGTTCCGGGAGGGGAAGACGCTGGAGATCGAGGTGAAGCTCACGGAGCGGCCGACCTCCGCGGAAGACGCGCCGAGTTTCAAGGACGACGATCTGGGGCTCGAGGTTCGGGACCTGACCACCTACCTGCGGCTGGAGCTGGGCATCGAGATGAAGGCCGCCGGAGTGGTGGTGGCGGAGGTGTACGAGCGCAAGGAGTTCCAGGTGGCCATGCGGAAGGTGCTGGGCGTGAGCTACGACTACAACGCCGGGCTGGTGATAGTGGCGGTGAACGGCTCTCCCACGGCGTCGGTGGGCGAGTTCGAGACCGCCCTGAAGAAGGCGAAGGAAGGCGGAGCGAAGTACGTCACCTTCTTCGTGCGGTACAACAAGAGCAACGAGCGCGGCTGCCTGAACACCGCGTTTCTTAGGGTAAGGCTGAAAGACTGAGAGGGGAAGCGATGCGCAGGAAGATCAGGGCGGCGATGGTCGCGATCGCGTGTCTTCTGACGGCGGCGCCGTTGTTCGTCAACGCCGAGGAGAGGCCGCTCACGGCGTCGGAGGTGCTGGCGCTGTCCTCCGGCACGGTGGCGGGGGTGTCCGTGGCGAAGGAGAGCGGGGGGAACACGAGTTTCGGCTTCGGCCCCGGCCTGTTCGTGGACTGGGACGGGACGAAGGGCGCGCACCTGCTCGTCGGGGGGGAGTTGTTCTCCGACGGCTCGACCGGCACGCGGTACACCGTGTTCGTCGGAGGGAGGCGGATTCAGGCGTCCCTGGTGAACTACCTGGCCCGCGCGGAGGTGTCGGTGATAAGGCTCGCCGAACCCTGGAGCGAGGCGAAGCCGGTGAACGCGGCGAGGGGCGCGGTCGTCTCCGAGGGGGACGAGCTGTACGTGGTGTATTGCCTCCCGTTCGGGTTCAGGCACAGGACCGCCGTGCGCAAGACCGTCTGCACCGGCAGGCGCGAGTGGACGGGCGGCGTGAAGGTCTACCGCACCTCGCTGCTTCCGGCGGAGGGCATGACCGGCGCGCTGGTGTACGACGGGTTCGGCAGGCCGGTGGGCATAGCCGAGAAGAGCACGACCGGCGCGCTTCCCGAGGTGGTGGTGGTTCCGCTCTCGGAGGTCGGCAAGTACCTGAAGGAGATGAGGGAGAAGAAGACCGCGGCGAGGACCG
>QNBY01000191.1 GCA_003644275.1 Planctomycetota bacterium | reverse complement strand
TGAAGTCGTCTCGGCTGACGCCGGCCTCGGCCATGAAGTCGTCCAGGGGCAGGAGTTGGCCGGAGGCGGCGAAGGCGGTCATGAGCTGATCGTCCACGTAGAAGACGTCAGGGGCAGTGCCGCCGGCCATCTGGGCCTTCAGCTTGGTCTGGAAGTCGGATGGAATCGGCTCGTAGTTGACCGTCACATTGGGGCAGACCTCCTTGAAGCGCTCAATGGAGTCGCGGTAGATTTGTTGTTCTGTCTCGTCACCCCAACCGGAGAAGGTGATGACTGCTCCATCCTCGACGGCGAGAGGGCATTTTCCCTCCGCTGGCGCAGGAGCTGCGGTGGGCGGGGTCTCTGTCGTTGGCTGTGGCTCCTCCGTCGCCGTTCCGCCGCCCCCGCAGGCGGTAACCAGCATGCTCGCCACCATCAACACCACCAGCAGATCCATCAAGTTGAACCACTTGCTCTTCATTTTCTCTCTCCTTCCTGAGTAGATAGTGAACGGTTTGGATCTAGCTACAATTGGCGACTGTCTTCTCTTGGGATGTGTTTTCACCTCCTTGATTGTCATCCCAGGCCGCATTTCTTCAGAAGCTTCCCTTTGGGGCTGAGTATGCTATAATCGGCTCACTCCCGCCGTCTGCGGCGTGGGTGTTGGGGGGAGCCGTTCGTGGTACTTGCCAGGACCAGGGAAACGGCTCCTCCATCTGTTTGTTAACGCTGAGGTTACTATTCAGGCCGACGGTTGAAACCGCGCCTGAGGAACTAAAGCTGGCTGTCCACCTGCGTGGACAGGCGCGTCCACGCAGGTGGACGCTTGGCTGCCAGCCCTCCTCCAGAGGCGATCTCAATCGCTAACCGAAGTAGCCTGAGTAGTTACACGCTGAGTTTGCTCACCGGTCTGGGACAGCCGGCTCAGCAGGTCGGCCCAGCGGACCCCTTCCAGGCTGGGCAGCACCACGTGGGCCGCGCCTACGCGCTCGACCGGCCCCAGCCCTACGCTCCACATTCCGGCCGCCCGGGCCGCTTCCACACCTGAAGCGGCGTCCTCCACCACCAAACACTGTGCGGGCGGCAGGCCCAGTTGCGCCGCTGCGTGCAAAAAGAGGTCCGGCGCGGGCTTGTGCCGTTCCACGCTGTAGCCATCCGAGATAGCGTCCACCCGGTCGGCGATGTCCAGTCGCTCGATGACCGTCCGGGCGTTTTTGCTGGCCGAGCCGATAGCTATCTTGACCCCGGCCGCCCGCAGTTCGTCCAGCAGTTCCAGCGCTCCGGGCAACAGGTTGTCCGGTGTTACGCCTTGAATGAATTCCTGGTAGTAGCGGTTCTTGCGGGCCATCATCTCCTGGATTTGCTCTTCGGTGGCCGGCCGGCCGGCGAGCAGGTGCATCAGCGACTCGCGGCGGGCCGCGCCGCGCAACGGTTCGTTGGCCTGCCGGTCGAAGGGGATGTTCTCCTCGTCGGCCAGTCGCTTCCAGGCCAGGTAGTGAAACTCGGATGTGTCGGTCAGCACGCCGTCCAGGTCGAAGATGACACCGCGAATGTCTAAAGCGTGTTGCGTATCCCGTGCTTGTGATTTCAGGTCGAAGTCGTACCAACGGCCTTTGTGTTGGAGGCGGAACTTGAGCCGGGTCCAGCAGGCGGGCAGGCGCGGCGCGGCGACCGGGCCGTCGTCGGTCAGGCGGACGCCGCCGAAGCCAAAGACGACCGCTTGCCACAGTCCACCGGCGGAAGCCGCGTGAATTCCATCGCGGGTGTTGCCGCGCAGGTCTTCGAGGTCCACCAGCGCGGCGCGCATGAAGTGCTCGTATCCTTCTTCCGGTCTGTCCAACTCGCAGGCCAGGATGGCGTGGATGGCCGGGCCGAGGGAGGAGCCGTGGGCGTAGTCGGTGCGCGGGTCGTAATAGTCCCAGTTGGCCTGCAACGTCCGGCGGTCGTAGCGGTCGCGCAGCAGGTAGAGCAGCATCAGCACGTCGGCTTGCTTCAGCACCTGGCTTCGGTTGGTTCTTTCAAGCCCCAGTATCGTTTGCATAGAGCGGGTGCGCGGTTCATAGTCGGCCAAGTTCACGTCTTCCAGTTCAAAAAAGCCCTCGAATTGCTCGATCAGGCCGCTTTCCGGGTCGTGGAGTACCAGCATACGGCCGATGACGTCGGCCCAGCGTCTCAGCCGTTCGGGGTTCAGGTCGAGTTTCCGCTCCAGCGCGGCCGCCCGGTCGGGGTCTCGCCGACGCAGCCAGGCCAGTACCTCCAGCCCGGTCTCCAGGTGCCATTGAACCATGCGATTGGTGAAGGCATTGTTGTCCACGTGCTCGTGGTACTCGTCCGGGCCGATGACGTTGCGGATCTCGTAGCAGCCCCGTGCGGCGTTTTCCTCGGCGCGGCTGCCCCAGAAGACGGCGGTGTCGAGGATGATCTCGGCCCCGTACTTGCTCATCCAGTCGTCATCGCCGGTGGCCCGCCAGTAGTTCCAGATGGCGTAGGCCACGTCGGCGGTGATGTGGAGTTCGATGTCGCCGCACCAGATGCGCACCAGGTCCGCGCCGTGTGGGCTGGGCACCCAGCGCGGTGTGACTTCGTCTCCCGTGTCGGCGCTCTCCCAGGCGAACATAGCGCCCTCGTAGCCGGCCTCTCCGGCTTTGCGTCGCGCTCCGGGTAGGGTGTGATAGCGGTAGGTCAGCAGGTTGCGGGCCAGGTCGGGTTGGGTGAAGGTGAGGAAGGGAACGATGAAGATGTCGGTGTCCCAGAAGATGTGTCCCCGGTAGCCAAAGCCGGAGAGGGTCTTGGCCGGAATGCTGACCCGGTCGTCGTGGCGCGGCGCGGCGATCAATGTCTGGAACAGGTTGTAGCGGACGGCCCGTTGGGCGACGTCGTCGCCTTCGATGAGCACGTCGCTGGCCTGCCAGACTCCGTCCCAGGCCGTTTCGTGGGCGGCGAGCAGGGTCGCGTAGTCCGGCAGGCCGACGAGTTTTTCCTGTGCGGCCTGCGCCGGCGCCTCGGTCTCCCGCGAGGTGAAGACCGTCGCTGTCTTTTCCAATGTGATGGTTTGTCCGCGTTGGGCCTGGCAGGTCATCTCCACGGCCGGGTAGCCTTGGCAGCCGACGGCTTTCATCTGGATGTCGCCGGCCCCGTCCACAGTCAGCCGGGCGGCCATGCCCAGTTCGATGGCCGAGTGGCGCGTGCGAACGTGCAACCACACGCTGTCTCCTGCTCCGCCTTGGTCCAGCCATTCCCAGTGCATGACTCCCTGGTTGTCCGAGTAGCTGTTGAGGCCGCTCTGAATCTGGATACAGCCCGCGAAGTCCAGCGGTGTGATCCGGCAGCGAAGCGCCAGCGCGTGTGGGTCGGCCAGGCTGGCGAAGCGTTCGAAGTGCAGGTCTACGGTATGACCGGAGGAGCTGCGCCAGCGCACCTGGCGGCGGAGCACGCCCCGCCGTAGGTCAAGTTGGCGTCGGTAACGCAATACCCGGCCCTGGTCCAGCCGAAAACGCTCTCCCGCCGTCATCACCAGCAGCGGTAGCCAGTTGGGACAGTTGACCAGTTCGGTGTGAGCGATGGGGACATCGTCGTACAGGCCGTGGATGAAGGTCGCCGGCCAGGCGCCGGGATAGCCTTCTTCGAAGGTGCCCCGGGTACCCAGGTAGCCGTTGCCCAGGGTGAAAACCGTTTCCCGGTGGTGCAGGCGGGCCGGGTCGAAGTCGGTTTCGGTGACGATCCAGGCGGTGTCGTTCATCATTGTTTGCTTTCTCAGGATTGGGCGCTGAGGGCCGTCGAGTCGCGCACGATGAGTTGGGGTTTGAGCAATACGTGGGCCGGCTCAAGTTCCTGGCCGTGCACCAGGTCTATCAACATGGTTACCACCCGCTCGC
>QNBY01000190.1 GCA_003644275.1 Planctomycetota bacterium | reverse complement strand
GGAAGTTCGCGCTCGAACACGGCCCGCCCGGAGGTGAGCAGCGCCGTAACCCTCGACGCCACGGGGGGCGGAAGGCCCTCGGGCCGTTGCGCGCGGGAGAGGGAGGTCGCGGAGAGCTCGCTCTTCACCACCTTCCACACGAACCACTCGCCCGCGCCGCCGCACGCCTCGCACACTATCGAACCCTTAGCTCCGCACTTTATGCACGCCCTGCTGCCCACTCCCTTGCAGTCCTTGCAGACGCCCTTGCCGAAGCACTCGGGGCAGTCGAGCCTTCCCCGGCCGCCGCATTCCTCGCAGATGATGAAGCCGTTCATGCAGTGGTTGCACTTGACGGTCTCGTGGCCCCGCTTCACCCAGCCCTTGCCGTTGCAGTAGGGGCAGGGCTTGGAGGGTTCGCCCTTGCAGGAAGGGCAGGGGACGGTCTTCGCCCCTTGGCAGGTGTTGCAGTAGCCCGTGCCGCCGCAGGTGTCGCAGGGGATGCGGCCCTTGCCGGAGCATACGGCGCAGTCGCTCTGGCCCTCCCCGTCGCACTCGCCGCAGCGCTCCTTCCTGAGGGAGTCCTCCACGAGGAACTCGCGCGTCTCGGCCCTGAATCCCTGGGGAGGGGGGAGCGGGGCGAGTGAGGGATCGCCGGACGGGAGGGGGAAGGCCCTGTCGAACTCGGGCCTGCGATGAGAGAGCCTGTCCTCCACGGCGCGGCGCTCGTCGAGGAAGGCGGCGCTCACGGCGCAGTAACGCCGCATTTCGACCCCGAACGCCCCGATGCGCCTTTCCACGGCGGAACGGTCCAGCCCCGTCCTGCCGCACAGCCAGGCGACGAGGTTGGTGTAGTAGGGGTCGCGGACGGCGACGCCCGCGGCGTCATCTGTCGGTGTCACTTCCTTCGCCTTCGGTTCGGGGCGGTTCCTCCCCGGCGTCCTCCACGAAGTATTCCCCGTCCAGCCACTTGCCGAGGTCCACGAGCTTGCAACGAGCCGAGCAGAAGGGGAAATGCTCGAGCTTCTTCCCGCGTTCGTCCGTGTTCGGCCGCCCGCAGATGGGGCAGCCGCCCTTGCCGTCGCGTCTCGCCGTCATTTCCCGTTCAGAAGACCGTGCGCGATGTAGCGGAGCCTTCGGGTGTCGGATATCTTCTTGCCGAGCCGCTTCACCTCCAGCACGATGTCCCGGATGCCTTCCTTGTCGCCCACGAACTCGTACACGTCGAGCAGGCGGACGTATGGGACGCCGAAGCCGGGGTCGGCGGCCTTGGCGCGGAGGTAGCACTCCACGGCCGCGGCTATGGGCTTGGCGGGACGGCGGGTGAACTCCGCGCTGCGGCGGAGCCAGTCGCCCTTGGCGACGAGATAGTCCTTGTTCTCCCGGTGCCGGGCGGCCTTGAGCTGCTGCCCGGCCGCCTCCAGGTCCCCCGCCCTCAGCAGCGCCATGGCGAGGACGCCGCGGGTCTCGCCGGAGTCCGGGTTCACCTCCACGGCCTTGCGCGCGTGCCGCAGGGCGGTCTCCAGGGACACGGTGACTCCACCTATCGCCTCGCCCTCCATGGGGGATATGCGCAGAAGCTCCAGCATGGCGTAGGCGAAGTAGGCGTTGGCCCGTGAGAAGTCGGGATCGTAGGTGAGGGATTCCCTGAACGCCCTCAACGCCTCCACCATCCGGTAGCCGTCCTCGGAGAAGGCGGCGTCGGCGAAGATGGCGTAGCCGCGGGCGAACTTGCCGCGGGAGATGACCTCGGTGTTCGTCTTCGCCTCCTCGTCCACCGGCCGGCTGCAACCGGCGGCCGCGACGAGGAACAGAGGAAGGAAAAGCAGAAAGTACCTCATGCGGAAAGCCTCCTTGGGGGCAAGATTCTATCCCGTAGGCCGCCCGTTTTCAAGGAAACGGGGCTTCGTTCATTCCTCCTCCGGCGTCAGCGAGCGCACGAACGGCGCGAAGCCCTTCTCTATCTCCTTCCAGCGCTTCATCTTCTTCAGGAACTTGTAGGACGCCCGGCCCTTCATGGCTCCTTTGAGGAAAGCGTGGAAATCGGCCTTCCAGCGGCCCTGACCGGCGTGGTTCAGGTAGTAGATCAGCGCCCACGACGCCGCGCGGAGGGTGTCGCCGGGATCGTTGGAGAAGGCGGGGGCCGAAAGCGAGGCGAACGAGTCCGGCGCGGGCAGCGAGCCCTCCCGCGCCAGGCGGGCGGCGATTCCGGCGAGGTCGGGATGATACGGCCGCCACGCGCCTATGAAGACGGTCTCGTCGCCGGTTCGGGCGAGGCGGAAGTAGTACACCAGGCCGATGTGAACCCATTCGCCCGCGAAGTTGCCGTTGTTCCCCAGCAGGCCCATGACGCCGCGCGCCGCGGCCTCCACTATCATGTCGCGGCAGAAGTCGCCTCCCTTCGGCGTGTAATAGGTGTACGCCGCCGCGGTCCGCGGGTCGAATATGGCCGGGGCGCTCACCGCTTGCCCCGTCGCCCGCCCGACGAACGCCTCCATCGCCGCGCGCGAGTCGAACACGTGCACCGGCAACGGATCGCGCGGCAGGCCCACCTTCTTGCCGAACTCCATCTCCCAGGCGTGGAAGAAGGACTCCAGCAGGCGGCGGACGCTCCAGGCGTCGTCCTCTTCGCCCTTGAAGTAGAGGCGGAAACGGGGGCCGAGGGCGAAGAAGAAGTCGAAGTCCCAGCCCGCCTTCGCCCTGGCGGCGGCGAGGGCCTTGTCGTATTCCGCCGGGGGCAGGAACTTGCCGCCCAGCAGGCGGCGGGGGGCGTTCTCCTCGCGGAGCAGGCGGTCGCGCTCGGCGGGCTCCATCCACTTCTTGCGGTAGTACACCCGGCCGAGCCTGGTGTTGGCGAGGCGGTCGTCCGGCTTCTCCGCCAGCACCGCCTCGAAGCACTTGCGGGCCTCCCGCCAGAACCCGGCGGCGTAGCAGCGCTCGCCGAGGGCGGAGAGCTTGGACGCCCCCTTCTCCTTCGCGGCGGCGAAGGCGGCCTCGAAGCCCTTTATGAACTCGGCGTTGCCGGGCCTGCCGCCCGCCCGGACGGCGGACGGAGCCAGCAGCACGAACGTTACGAAGAGTATCGAAAGACACCTCACGTCATTTTCCCCCGGCCTGTTTGCGGAAGCGCTCGAGCGCGGCCTTCAGGTCCTCCCTGTCGGGAGCGAGCTCGAGCGCCTTCTTTTCGGTCTCCACGGCGAGCCTGAAGTTCCCGTTCGCCGCGTAGGCGTGGGCGAGCGTGTCGAGCCAGTCGGGATTGCGGTAGGCGGTGAGCTCGTTGGCCCTCCGCGCGTACTTCAGCGCCAGGGCGGGCTTGCGGTAGGCCGGGTCCTTCGCGGTGGCGTAGAGCCACGCCAGGTTGTTGTTGGCCTCGGGCAGGTTGGGAGCGGCCTCCAGGGCGCGGAGGATCGCCTTCTCGGCCCGCGCCAGGTCGCCCTTCGCCTTGTATATGTTTCCCAGCCCGAGCCAGGCGTAGGGGTCGCTCGGGTTCATGTCGGCCGCCTTGCGGAAGCGGGCCTCCGCCTCGTCCAGCTTGCCCATCGCCATGAGCGCCGCGCCGAGGTGGCGGTGAACGAGGGCGTTGCCGGGGTCCTTCTCCAGGGCGGCAAGCAGTACGTCGCGGCACTCCTGGAAGCGGCGCAGCCCGGCGAGGATGGCGGCCTTGTCTATCATGAACGAGACGTTGTCCGGCGCGGAGGCGATGAGGCGGTCCATGAGCGCCAGCGCGCGGTCCAGAAGGCGGCTGTCGTGGAAGGCGAGGTACTTGTAGTAGAGCGCAAGCGCCTCGTAGCGGTCGGCGAGCCGGAACCACTCCTCGAGCTCCTTCGCGGAACGCTCGTCGAGGGCCGAGTACAGCTCCCGGAAGCGGCGGATGTCGTC
>QNBY01000189.1 GCA_003644275.1 Planctomycetota bacterium | reverse complement strand
GGTACTTCCAAATCAAGTGATTGACGGTGATGAAACCCACCGCGTCCAGCGCGTTCAGGATGTCTTTGAGGTTGTTCCACCCGGAGAACACGTACATGCTGCCCGACCGTTTCAAGAGGCGGTACGCTTCACGCATCCACTCCACGGTGAAAGCGAAATAGTCGCTCCTCGTTATCTCGTTGTATCCCTCGAGCACCCTCGACCCCGTCCTGTTGTAGTTGCTCCTTTTCGCCTTGAAGCCTATCGCGAAGGGGGGATCGGTTACAATAAGATCGACGATGTCCGCCGGAAGGGCACGCATGCCCTCTATGCAGTCCATGTTGTATATCACGTCCGTTTTCGTCACTTGCACGCCATCTTGCGACATTTCACACCTTCGATCGGAACGGCGGTCGTTCTATGCGAGGGAACACCCTTCCTATTGTACCCGTCGGCGCGGGAAGACAACCACGATCGCCGCCGGGGCGAGGGAGTCAGGCGAGCTCCCACCACAACAGGACGCCTCCGAGGGCGAGGAGTCCCAAACCGGCGAGCAGGCGGCCCAGGGCGGCCTGTCTCGCCTGGAGGGTGCGGGCGCGGGTGAAGCGCGCGCCCGCGAGCACCAGCGCCAGCAGCACGAGCAGCGGGAGGATGAAGGCCGCGTTGTAGGCGGCGAGCAGCAGCAGGGCGAAGAGGCGGGCGCCGAGGTCCTCCCCCACCTTCAGCATCATGCGGCAGGCGGGGAGGTATTGCAGGCCGGTGCAGGCGCCCTCCACGAAGGTCACGAGCACGCCGAGCCCGAACGTGGCCCCGAACAGGGCGAAGCGTTCCTTCCTGCGGCGGACGGCGGCGTGCATGAAGTCGCGCAGGCGGTCGGGGAGCTTCAGCCAGAGGCGGTCGGTGCGGCCGGAGGCGGCCACGGCGGCGTCGCGGAGGCTCATCGCGCCCCCGCCGAGGGCGAGCAGGGCGGACAGCAGGCCGAGGGCGCGGCTCAACAGCGGGAAGCTCCCGGCCTCGTAGAAGAAGGCGAACAGGGCGAGGCCCGCGGCG
This sequence comes from Planctomycetota bacterium, assembly GCA_003644275.1. Lineage (GTDB taxonomy): Bacteria > Planctomycetota > B143-G9 > B143-G9 > B143-G9 > B143-G9. The sequence continues at coordinate 2,835 of QNBY01000189.1, read as the reverse complement.
AAGTAGGTGAGGAACACCGCGAGGCTGTACACCAGCCCCACCTGGAGGAGCACCCGGCCGCGCAGGCCCACGGCGAGCAGGTAGGACAGGAAGAAGACGAGCCCGGCGAACACGCAGGGGTTCAGGCCGTCGAGCAGGCCCATCACCAGCGCGCCCGCGAGCGAGAGGCCGCGCACGCTCTCCGCCGCGCCCGCGGGGGCGGTGCGGGGGCCGCCCGCATCCCTCTCCAGCGCCCGCCTCACCGCGTCGTACAGCTCGTCCTTCACCCGTTTCCGGCCGACGAGGGCGGCGTCGCCGAAGAAGACCTCGACGGGCTCGCTCCGGCGGACGCCGAAGCGTTCCTCGTAGGCCCTGAGCAGGCGGTAGTTGAAGAAGTTGTCCGAGGTGTCGGACACGTCGTGCTCCACCACGGCCACGCGGTCGCCGAAGTCGCGCAGGACGCGGGCGAAGGGGCCGGCGCGGAGCTCGTCGCAGCCGCTGCAGGAGGGGGAGAAGAAGAAGTGTATCACCAGCGCCTTGCCGCCCTTTCCCTCCGGCAGCTTGGGATACACCTTCCCGCGCCCGCCGCCGCGGAGCACGCCGGTTATCGAGAAGCGCATGATGGGGCGGTCGGGATCGTCGGTCTCGACGTAGAGGAATTCCTCGAAGCGTTCGGGCAGGTCGAAGGCGGTGAGTTTCAGGCGCACCGGCGCGAAGCGGCCGGGCTCGATGAGGGCGGGGGAATAGTCGGCCTCGAGGCAGTCGCAGGAGTGGAACACCCTTTTCAGCCGGAGGGGCCGCTCGCCGCGGTTGACCACCTTCAGCACGAGGGAGACGACGTCGCCTTCCTCGAGCGTTCCGGTCCTCCAGGCGGGGGGCTCGAGCGCCGCCGAGGCGTGGGCGACCGCCGCGGAGAGGAGGACCCACAGCGCGAGAAGCGGAAAAAAAATCCTGCCCGGCAGGCAGGAGGGGATCCTTGGGGAAGGACGGGATTCGGTCAACGCCTTCTCTTCTTCTTCTGCGCCTTGCGCAGGAGCTGGCGTTCGAGGCTTATCTTTATGGAGGGCCGCCTGAACTTGGGCTTGGGGACTTCCTCCATGCCGGCGCGGAGCATGTCGGAAAGCTGCCTCACGCGGAGGCTCGTGCGGTCCGCGGCGCCCTGCATGGCGGCCTTCGCTCCCTGCACGGTGCGCCTCGCGCTCGTCTTCATGCGGGTGAGGTTCTTGCGGGAGAAGGTCCGCGCCGCGGTCTTCTCCATGTTCTTCGCGGCGAGGTAAGCGTTGGCCGCCTCGCCCGCGCCGCGCGCGCAGCCGGTGGCCAGCACGGCGAGGAACAGCATTGCGGGAAGCAACAGAAACCTCATTCCACACGTCTCCGGCACGAGTGGGAAGGATTATATCCCCGCGTCCGGAGCAGTCAAGAGAAAATCCGAAACGCGCGGGAGTTGCGCCGATTCCTTTCGGTGGTATCATCTCCGGCGGATCTCTACGGAAGGAGGAAAGGGTCATGAAAGACTTTCTGAAGTTCGACGTCATGATCACCCCCAAGTTCATCACCGCCATCTTCTACGTGTTCTCCGCGCTGGCCGTGCTCATGGGGATAATCGCCATAATCGGCGGGCTGGCGATGGAGCGCGGGGGCGGTCAGGCAGTGCTGATGGGCTTGTTCATGCTCGTGTTCGGCCCCGTCTTCGTGAGGATATGGTGCGAGGTGATCATAGTGTTCTTCAAGATGAACGATCACCTGGGGGCCATAGCGAAGGACATAACGGAGATGAAGGGGGGAGCGAAGGCGGAATGACGGTCCCGCCGCCGCCCGCGGGAGGGGGCGGTTTTCACTTGACATAAATCCGCCGTATAACATAATTTGGTCTCGACAAGAGGACCGTCCGAGGCCCAAAGACAACGACGGACCGTCTCCCGCTCCACCGGGCGGGGATCCGCGGCGCCCTCCGGCAAGGCCGCGGGTGGCGGTCCATCCCGCTCCGGCGGGCGTCATTCTGCCTCGGCAGAATTTTTTTTTCGCGGAGAACGCCGATGTCCGAAGAATACCGCAACGAAACGCTGCCGGTGCTCCAACGCCTCAACTACGCGAACCCCGGCGGCAACGACAAGTGCATCAACCACCAGCCCGAGCTGTTCGTGGAGACCTATCTCCACCGCTTCCTCGCCGACAGGATACTCTCCGGCGAGTACAGGCTCGTGCTCATAACCGGCTGTTCGGGCGACGGGAAGACGGAGTTCATCCAGTGGCTCGAATCGAAGCGGATGGGCGAGGAGGTGTCGCTCAGGGAGCATCCCGTCGGCCGCTACGACTGGATAGAGTACGGCGACAAGTACTTCTGCACCCTCTACGACGCCGAGATGACCAACGAGGAGGACGAACAGGGGCCGGACGACCTGCTCACCGACAACCTGGACGACTTCGAGGGCGAGGAGTGGCGCGAGCCCCAGTGTTACCGCATTTTCTCCATCAACCGGGACCACCTGAGGAGCTTCCTCGAAAGGAAGCGTGAGACCTACCCGCGCCTGCACCGCTGCGTTCTGCCCGCCATAGACGACGTGAACCCCGATCCCAATCCCGCGCTGAAGGAAGGGATACTGGTCGTGGACCTCACCTTCCGCTCGCTGGTGGGAGACATACTCCGCGAGGAAGAAGGGCTCACGGACGGCTGCATCTTCACGAAGCTGGTGGAGAAGCTCTGCTCGCCGGAGTACTGGGCGGCGTGCGAGGACTGCGACGCGGAGGGCTACTGCCCGATACGGGCGAACGTAAAGGCGCTCGATCCCGCCTCGGGCACGCCGGTGGCGGAGAGGCTGAAGATGCTCCTCACCGCCTTCCACTACCGGCGGATAT
>QNBY01000188.1 GCA_003644275.1 Planctomycetota bacterium | reverse complement strand
TTGTCGGTGTGCTTCGCGCCGAGTATCTCCTTGCGGAGCGCCACTATCTTCTTCTTCACGGCGCCCTTGTCGTAGTCGGCGGCGCTCTCGAGCTTCTCGGCGAGCCGCTTTTGCTCAGCCTTGAACTCGCTTATCTGCTTTAGAAGCGGCTCGAAATCGGCGTTGGGATCGGCCAGCTTCTCGCTGAGCTTCCTGATGTTGCGGCTTATTTCCTTCATCTTGGCCTTGAGCTCCGTGGTCGTCCCTTTCTCGGAAATCTGCCGAGATTGCTCGACCAGTTTGAAATACTCGTTCAGCTTCTTTTTCATCTTATGTCCTCCTGTAGGTCTGCGGTCGGGATAATTATATGACCGCTATGGACCGGAGTCAACTTTTTGTCAAAAAAAAGAGCAGAGTTTTCTCCGGCGCAAAAAATCGACCACGAAGATTGTCGCTGGAATCGCCGTGTCTCATTCGGAGGAAAAGAAGCGGAAACGATGAACCGCTCTGCGTAAGTAAAAAAGAATCCTCCCCTTTACGGGGAGGATCGGGGGCTCATAAAGGGAAAGCAAGCCGGCGAACGAGGAGTTCCCTATACATTCAAATCCGGCGCGCCGCGACAGCCGATGTTGTCTTCTTTATCTCCCGCCGACCGTCAGGGAATACCGGTATGGCCTGCCGCACACGGAACGGTACAGGGCGTGAAGCGTGGACGCGAGATCCGAAGGGGGAGCGCCCTCGAACGCTTTCTCGCCGTTCAGCACGACGGTGATCTTGCCGTCCTTCAAGTCGGAAGGCGCGAGACAGAGGCGGAGCTTCGCCCCCTTCGGAGCGGTCAGGGCTATGCGGCCGGGTTCCCTCTTCACCTTGCAGACGAGCGGGAAGGCGCTGTCGAGCACCTCCAGGTCGCGGGCCGCGGGGAAGTCCGGATCGTGGAAGCACCACGTGTAGGAGGCGGGAGCGGGATCGCGCTCGTGCTTCTCCAGGAAGGCGATGAAGTCGTCGGCCACGGTGGAGCGGGGATCCGGAAGGTGCCCCATGCCCTCGCCCGTCGCCGTTTTCACGGGACAGCCCAGTTTCTTCAGAATCGCGCCCGCCCGGAGCTCCGCCTTTCCCCAGGCGGGATGGTCGTTTTCGCCGTGCCAGAGCAGGAAGGCCAGGTGCGAGAGGTTCCCGAGCGGGTCCGCGGCCTTTTCGAGCAGCATTCCGGGATACACCACGCAGGCCCCGAAGAGGTCCCCGCGCCGCAGGGCGAACCAGAAGGCCCCCGTGCCGCCGTTCGATGCGCCGCAGAGCCACACCCTCCGCGCGTCCACCGCGAGGTTCGCCAGCGCCCAGCGCACCGCGGGAAGGATGACGCCGCCCCCGCCCTTGAAGAACAGCACCTCGTCCCTCGTGGGGAGCTGCAGCACTATCCATCCCTTGGCCGTGGCCTTGCGCCAGTACCGCGAGTACATGCCGCGCGCCAGCCTCGGCACGCCGTTGCTGTAGGTGAGCGAGACGAGCAGCGGGCGGGGATCGCCGGGCGAGTAGTCGGCGGGAACCGCGTAGTAGAACGAGTAATCGCGTCCGCCCGCCTTCACCACGGCCTCGGCGAGCTTGCCCTTCTCAGGGGCCGACCTGTCCGCCTTCTCGAAGGCCCGGACGACTGCGGCCGGATCCGCCTTGATCTTCTTGAAACGCCGGATGAAGTCCTCCCTCTCGCCGGGTTCGGCCGACAGGAAGGCCGGGAGCAGCTCCTTCAGGGAGGCGGGTTTTTCGTCTCGCTCCGCGTGGATGAGGCGGGCGATCAGCGGCGCGAGCGAGAGCGCCGCGAGGGCGACCAACGCGAGGAATACGGTCTTCTTCGTCATCCCGTCACCTCCTTGCTTCCAACGGTTCGGAAGAGGAATATCATTGTGCTCATGTCGGCGTCCGATGCAAGCCACCGTTTCGAGGGAGTATACGTGCACGTCCCCTTCTGCTCGCCTGGGAAGTGCCGTTACTGCGATTTCTACAGCGTGCCGCGCGAGGAAGGGCTGGAGGCGCTGTTTCTCCGGGCGCTCCGGAGGGAGGCCGAGACGGCGGGAGCGGGCGTCGCGCCGCGCACCATCTACGTGGGAGGGGGAACCCCCACCGCGCTTTCCGAGCTGTCGCTGCTCATGCTGTTCGAGGCGCTCTCCGTCTTCTCCCGCCACGCCCTGGAGGAATTCACCGTGGAGGCCAACCCGGGCACCTTCGGAGCGGCCAAGGCGGAGCTGATGAGGAACGGCGGCGCCGACCGGATAAGCATCGGCGTACAGAGCTTCGACGACGGCGTGTTGCGCTTCCTCGGCCGGCACCACACCGCCCGCGAGGCCGTCGAGGCGGTGCGCATCGCCCGCCGGGCGGGATTCGAAAACGTCTCGCTGGACCTCATCTCCGACGTGCCGGGCACCGGCCGCGAGGACTGGCGCGGGGAGCTGGAGGCCGCCGTCGCCCTCGAACCCGACCACATCTCGGTGTATTCCCTCACCCAGGAGCCCGGCACCCCCTTGCACGCCGCGATGGAGAGGGGGGAGTTCGAGCCCTTCGATCCCGACGAGTCGGCGGCGAGGATGGAGCTGACCGCTTCCTTCCTCGAATCGCACGGCTACGGGCGCTACGAGATAAGCAACTACGCCCTTCCGGGCCGGGAATGCGCTCACAACCGCATCTACTGGCGCAACGGCCCCGTGCTGGGGCTCGGTCCCTCGGCGGTCACCTTCGACGGCCGCACCCGGACGCGGAACGTCGCCGACGTGGAGGGATACGTGCGCGCCCTCGAACGGGGCGAGAGGCCCGCGGTCTTCTCCGAGACGCTCGCCGCCCGTCGCCTGGCGGGCGAGACGGCCATGCTCATGCTGCGGAGGCGCGAGGGGATCGTGCGCTCGGAGTTCCTCGCGGTGACGGGGGAGGATCCCTTCTCGCTGTACGCCGAGACTATCGCCGATCTCGAATCCCAGGGGCTGCTGGAGAGGGACGGCGAATCGGCGCGTATCCCCCCCTCCCGCATGGCGCTGGCCGACCACGTGGCGCTGCACTTCATCGAGACCGGAGAGTGACGGATGAGGCGAAGCCTGTTTCTGCTGTTCCTGCTGCTCGCGCCCGTCGCGGCCGGTATGCTCCGCGGCGAGGAGAGGCGCACGAGCCCCCCCATGCCTCCCTTCGTCACGCCCACGCCCACGCCCTCCCCCGCAGCGACGACCCTCGGTCCGGCCGCCCCCGTGGTGGTGAGGAAGGGGAGCCTGGAATGCAGGATATACGACGCCGAGCTCAGGCGGCTCATCGCGGCCCGCGTGGAGCTGAAGGACGCCAAGGGAAGGTTCGCCGGGAGCTTCGGCCCGGAGGTCCCGCTGTGGGCCCGCGGGCGCTTCCGCGTGAGGCTTCCGGTCGGCATATACCGTTTCGAGGTGCGGCGCGGCCCGTTCTTCGTGCCGTTCCACGACGCGCCGTGCGTCCAGATAAAGGAAGGGGAGACGACGCGGGTGGACGTGCCGCTGAAAGCCTGGGGACCGAGCAGGCGGGAGGGCTGGTACGCCTTCGATCCCCTCGTCTTCACCGCCTGCGGCAAGGCGTTCTCCGGCGCTCCCTCCCTGCGGACGCTCTCGCTGCTCGCCGAGGGGGAGGGGCTCGACGTGGTGGCGGCCGCCGCCCCCTGGCGGTTCGACCCGCCGCCCGGAACGGAGAAGGAGGACCTGCCGGCCGCGGTGCTCTCGCTCGCCCGCGCCGCGTCCTCCGACCGGTTGAGGATACTCCCCGCCGTGCTCAGCGATTCCAGGCCGTACTTCGGATGGTTCTACCTGGCCGGAGACTCCCGGCCGGAGCCGGTGCGCCTGCCGGACGACTGCGGCGTGCCCAACGCGGCCTACATGCTTCAGGCGAAGAAAGAGGGGAAGCTCGTGGTGCTGCGCAA
>QNBY01000187.1 GCA_003644275.1 Planctomycetota bacterium | reverse complement strand
CGGCAAGGCGTCTTTCCCGCCCGGCCTCCGGGGAGCGTTCCTCCCCCCGCGGCGCTTCCGCCCTCTTCGGCTCGTCCTTCGCCTTCGGGGGAGTCGCGGCGGCGGCCGGCTCCACCCTCTCCGGCGCTGTCTTTTTCGGCAGCGGCGCGGTCTCCCGCGCGTCTATGCGCGGCAGCTCGCCGCTCCTCTCCGCCTTCAGCACCGCCGTCCCCGTCCGCCCGAGAGCCTTGAGCAGGGCCGGTATGTCCTGTATCTCCGCCGCGTGCGCCATCCTCACCACCGCTATCTCCAGCGGTATCCGCCCCGAGCTGTCCTCCTTCAGGAAGGGCCGCGCCCAGTAGAGGTAGTTCAGCATCAGCAGTAGCGAAGTGACCGAAAGCCCCTTCAGCTCTCCCTCGAACACGTCTTCGGGCGTTATCCATCCTTCCAGCAGCTCCGGCGAGCCCGGCGCCTCGCGGGCCACCAGGCAGTCGCGCAGGAAGGCGGTGAGTTGCTCCAGCATCTCCAGCGAGTCCCGCCCGGAATCGAGCACCTCGTTCAGCACCTTTACGGCCGTACCGGCGTCTCCCCTCGCGCACGCGCCCACGAGCTCCTTCAGCCTCTCCGGCGAGACCGCCCCCACCACCAGCTTCACGTCCGCCAGCGTCACCCGCTCCGCGGTGAAGGACAGAAGCTGCTCCAGCAGCGATATGGAGTCCCTCAATCCGCCGCGCGCGTGGCGCGCTATCGCGGCGAGGGCCTCGTCGTCCACCTCGAAGCCCTCACGCCGGGCTATCCGTTCGAGCTGGCCGGTTATGTCCTTCAGCGACAGCCGGTGGAAGTCGAACCGCTGGCAGCGCGAGAGTATCGTCGCGGGTATCTTCTCGGGCTCGGTGGTGCAGAAGACGAACTTCACGTAGTCGGGGGGCTCCTCCAGCGTCTTCAGAAGCGCGTTGAACGCCTCCCGCGTGAGCATGTGCACTTCGTCTATTATGTATATCTTGTAGGGCGAGCGCGCGGGCCGGAAGGCCACGTTCTCCCGGAGGTTCCGTATGTCGTCTATCCCGCGGTTGGAGGCCCCGTCCATCTCGATGACGTCCATGTCCTCGCCTTCGGATATGGCGCGGCAGACGTCGCATTCGCAACAGGGTTCGTAGTCCGTCTTGTTCGGGCAGTTCAGGGCCTTGGCGAAAATGCGGGCGGTGGAGGTCTTCCCCACCCCCCTCGACCCGGCGAATAGGTAAGCGTGAGCGATTCTGCCGGCCTTGATGGCGTTCACGAGTGTCCTTACGACGTGCTCCTGGCCGACTACATCGCTGAATCGGGCGGGACGGTAACGGCGAGCTAATACTTTGTAGTCCATGGGAAAAATGGAAAGCCGTGCAGCCGCCGTCGACCCGGCCCGCCGGGGCATCACCGGCAGTTGGCTCCGGTCAGGCACCCCCACGGCACACGGGCGCTGTGCTTATGGCTGCTTCCTTCCGGACCTGACCAGGTTCACACAGTCCCGTTGCATGGGACCCAACCTTCATCACCACTTACCGGCTAAGCGCACGGGCGGACTCGCAGGCCTCGGGCGGCATTCGGCCCCGCTATGGCGGATTGCGGGTACAGGGAACCGCCAGCTCCCCGCTTAGCACGGCTGTTCTTTCGTCCTCTTTCAAAGAGCGCCGCGATTATACCCCCCTGTCATGCCGCTTCAAGGCACCGTTTCTTCCCGCGCCACGCCGGATATAATTCATCCGAAAGGCAGGTGAACCATGTTTACCGGGCTCGTCCAGGAAACCGGGAAGGTGCGCTCCGTCCGCCGTTCGGGCGGTGCCCTGAAGCTCGCGGTCGAGTGCTCCCCCGCCTTCGCCGCCTCGGTGGCGACCGGCGACAGCGTGGCGGTCAACGGCTGCTGCCTCACCGCCACCGCCGTGGAGGACTCCCTGCTCCGCTTCGACGCCGTGGAGGAAACCGCCTCCCGCACCACCCTGCCCTCCCTCGCGCCGGGCTCGCCCGTCAACCTCGAACCCGCCTTGAGGGCCGATTCCAGGCTCGGCGGCCACATCGTCCAGGGGCACGTGGACTGCACCGGCCGGGTGGTCTCCGTACAGAGAAGGGGCACGGAGCGGCGCATCACCATCGAGCTCCCGCCCGAGGCCGCCGCTGAATGCGTGGAGAAGGGCGGCATAGCCGTGGACGGCGTCTCCCTCACCATCGCATCCCTCGACGGCGGGAGAGTGTCCGTGGCCGTCATCCCCCACACGTGGGAGAACACCACCCTGCGCTTTCTCCGGCCGGGCGATTCCGTGAACGTGGAGACCGACGTGATAGGGAAATACGTCCTCAGCGCCGTGCGCGCCATCCTGGGGAAGGACGGCCGCTCGGGCCTGGACGCGGACTTCCTGCGCCGCCACGGCTTCGCCTGATCCCCTCAGCGCCCCCCGCGCCTCCTCAGCTCCAGCAGCATCCTGCGGTAGCCCGCGAGCACCCGCCTCACCGCCTCCGTCCGGTAGTCGGGATAGGTCAGGTAGTGCGGGACGAACTCCCCCTTCCGCCAGGTTAGCGTCACCTCCGCGAACACCCCGCCGGACAGCGCTATCCGCATGGGACCTTCCTTGCACGACGCCAGCACCACCTTGAACCTGTCCAGGTATCCCGGGTCCAGGTTCACCGGCCTGTCCACCGACGCCCCCTCCGCGACTTCCTTCTCGATGGCGTTCGTCGCCAGTTTCAGCTCCGCCAGCCTCGACGGGTCCTCCGCCGCCTCGAACGGGACGAACGCCCGGAAGAGCGGCGAGCCCATCTCCCGGTCGTAGTAGTCGGTGAAGTCGAAGGGCGTCTCCGGCGAGAGCGGCCCCGGCGGGCGGAACCTCTCTCCGAGCAGATCCAGCGCCCGCTTCATCCGGTCGCGGTCGGAGTATATCACCCCGCAGAAGAACAGTACGGGCTCGAACGGTCTGGGTGCGGCCATGCAGACAATGATAACCCCGTTCGCCGTCCGTGCACGGCATTCCCAAAACTTGCCTCCTCCCCAAACGCGCTAAAATCGCCCCGTGCCCGAAACGATGCGACACGCCGACAGAGGCATGTGGAACCGAAAGGAGCGCATATGGCACGCAAAATCATCATCATGGGAGCAGCGGGCAAGGATTTTCACGTCTTCAACACCCTCTACCGCGACAAGGACGAGTTCCGGGTGGTTGCGTTCACTGCGACGCAGATACCCGGCATCGAGGGGCGCGTCTATCCCCCCGAGCTCGCGGGCGGGCTCTATCCCGACGGCATCCCCATCCGTCCGGAGGAAGACCTCGCCGACCTCATCCGCGAGCACGGGGTGGACGAGGTGGTCTTCGCCTACAGCGACGTGTCCTACGACTACGTGGACGAGCGCCGCAGGATAGCGGAGGCCGCGGGCGCCGAGTTCCGGACGCCCGATCCCCGCGCCGTGATGATCCCCTCCGACAAGCCGGTCATCGCCGTCTGCGCCGTCCGCACCGGCTGCGGAAAGTCCCAGACCACCCGCCGCGTCGTCCAGGTCCTGCGCGACATGGGCAAGCAGCCCGTCGTCGTCCGCCATCCCATGCCCTACGGCGACCTCGTAGCCCAGAAGGTCCAGCGCTTCGCCTCCATCGAGGACATGGAGAAGGCGAACTGCACCATCGAGGAAATGGAGGAATACGAGCCTCACATCATCCGCGGCGTCACCGTCTTCGCGGGCGTGGACTACGAGGCCATCCTCCGCGAGGCCGAGAAGGAAGCCGACGTGGTCGTCTGGGACGGCGGCAACAACGATACCCCCTTCTACAAGCCCGACCTCCACATCTGCGTGGCGGACCCCCACCGCCCCGGCCACGAGCTCAACTATTACCCCGGCCGGGAGCACTTCACCATGGCCGACGTCATCGTCATCAACAAGATGGACTCCGCCGACCCCGCAAACGAGGAGAAGGTCCTCG
>QNBY01000186.1 GCA_003644275.1 Planctomycetota bacterium | reverse complement strand
AGGACACTATCCGGTTCCGGTGCGCCCTTATCTCCGCGAGCTCCCGCTTCAGGTCCGTCATCCTCTTGCGCAGCGCCCGCCGGTCCACCTCGAGCTGCTTCTCGCCCGGCCCGCGCGTCCCTATCGCGTATCCCGCCGTTTGCCTCCACAGGTGCGACCACCGGTGCCTCAGCCGCGGCGCGCTGTATTCCAACTGTGCAAGCTCCACCTGCGCCTTCGCCTCGTTGGTCCGGGCGTGCATGGCGAATATGGAGAGTATCACCTCCGTGCGGTCCAGCACCCGAACCTTCACCACCTTCTCGATGTTCCGGGCCTGCGACGGCTTCAGGTCGTCGTCGAACGCCACGAAGTCGGCCCTCAGCGCCGCGGCGAGCGCCGCCAGCTCCTCCAACTTCCCCTTCCCCAGGTACGCGGGCTGCCCCCGGTGCGGTATCCGCTGCACCACCTCGCCCACCACCTCCGCCGAGGCGGTGCGCAGAAGCTCCTTCAGCTCCTTCAGGGAATCCTCAACCCCCGCTTCCTCTCCCGGCAGCACTCCGGCGACCGCTATCGCCCTCTCCGGAGCCCCCCCATCCGAGACGGGTATCGTGTTCGCCCTCATTTCTTCCCGGTTGAGAACACTATCTCGTCGAACTTTATCTCCCCCTCGTTCCGGCCGGGATACACCAGCAGGAACACTACCCATATCTTCTCGTTCGGAAGCGCCTCGGTGTACGTCCATTTCGGCTGGCACTTCCATTTGCCCGCGATCTCGAACGAAAGCGGCGTCCACTTTCCAGGCGGCACCAGCAGCGGCTTCGCCTCGTAGTACTCCCCGTCCTGGAGCGATCTCCCCACCCAGAAGGCCAGCGCCACCTGCACGGGATGCTCCGCCGAGTTCAGCGCCTTCAGTTCGAGGCGCTCCACCGCCTTGCGGTCCACCGGGTCCGCCAGCAGAAGGTAGCACGCCGCCTTCTGGCTCGCCCCCGGATCGTCGTACAGGAACTCCACCACCCGGTTCCCCCCTATCCTCTTGACCGCCACCGCGCCCGGCCCCGCCCAGGGAGCCACAGTCCAGTTGGGCTTCGCCTCGAGCCCCTCTATCACCGTTATCCGCGGCGTGAGGGACGGCCGGGGCGTCGGCTTCGGCGGCGCGCCGCTCGGCGTGGGAGCGGGAGACGCCGTCGGCTTCGGCGGCGTCAGGCTCTTCTTCAGCTCCACTATCTTCTCGTAAACTTCCACGTCGTTCGGGTGTCGGTTGTAGTACTCGATGTAGGCCGCGAGCGCCTTCATCTTCATCCCCTTGTGCTCGTAGAGGCTCGCCAGCATGAGGAAGGCGTCGTCCGGCACTCCCTTCTTGCCCGCCGCGGCCTCCAGCTCCGCCAGCGCCTCGTCGTACAGCCCGTGGTCCATGCAGAACCGCGCCAGCTCGTACCTGCCCGCGTAGTCGTCAGGCCTCAGCCGCGCCTTCCGCGACTCGTAGTCGTATTCTATCCTCACTATGTTCTTCCGGGGTATGGATATGACCCCCGTCTTGCCGCCCTCGTAGGTTATCCGCACCAGTATGTGGTCGGAGTCCGGATCGTCCTCGATCACCTTGCAGTTGTACCGCACCCCGTTCTTGAGGATCACCAGGTCCCCCCCCGCCCTTACGGGAAGGGCCAGCAGCAGCGCCGCCAGCGCGAGGAACAGCAATACGGTCTTTTTTCTCATCGTCGCTCACCGGCCTCACCGGCCGACAGACACGCGCCGGCCGCTCGAAGGAACTGAGCCAGGGTCCTGAACGCCCTCCCGCGGTGCGATACGGCGTTCTTGCGCTCGCGCGGCACCTCGGCGAACGTCTTGCCGAAGGGCGGGAAGAAGAATATCGGATCGTAGCCGAACCCGCCCTCACCGCGGGGCTCGAAGGTTATCAGGCCCTCCACGCTGCCCGTGAAGAGCATCGCCCATCCGTCGGGAGACGCCAGCGCGGCCGCGCACCTGAAACGCGCCGTCCTCTCCTCCGGCCGCCTCACATCCGCCAGCCTCGCCAGGACCAGCGCCCTCTTCTCGGCGTCGCTCGCCCCGGGACCCGCGTAGCGGGCGGACAGCACGCCGGGCTCGCCGCCCAGCGCGTCCACCTCGAGGCCGGAGTCGTCCGCAAACGCCGTCATTCCCGTCGCCGCGGCCGCCGCGCGCGCCTTCAGAAGCGCGTTCGCCTCGAAGCTGTCTCCCGTCTCTTCGACATCCGGCGCACCGGATTGTTCCTCCGGCCGCACCACCTCCACCCCCAGCGGGCGGAGTATCTCCGCTATCTCTTCCGCCTTGTGCGCGTTGCGTGTCGCCGCGAGTATCCTCAATGCCTTCCTCCGGGCGGCGATTCTAACCCCTTTTACCCCCGGCGGAAGACCCCGTTTGCCCCCCGCCTCTTTCGGTGTAAAATCTCCTTGAAGCGAACGCTCCCCTTCACACGTCAATAGCGCAGAGCACACGGAGGACGAAAATGGGGAAGAAAAACGCATCGCACCTTTTGCTCGCCCTGCTCGTATCCGCTTGTCTCCTGGCTCTCCCGGCCTCCGCCGACGAGATACAGGAACGCCTCAGCCGGAATCTCTACTCCTACTTCTTCCGCCCCGAGCCCCTCACCGTCCGCCCCTCCCTGAAGGGCTACCACCTCCCCCTCGGGCAAACGGCCTTCTTGGAATCCGATTCCGCCCTCTCCGCCCTCGGAGACCCCGCCGTCTCGGCGTTGAGGAAGAACGGCTTCGTCATCTCCCCCGCCCTCTCCTCGCCGAGCGTGGGAGGCTGGCTCGACGCCGCCGAGAAGCGCGGCGTCCCCCTCCTCGTCACCGTGGACCTCGTGGCGTGGCTCGCCTGGCGCGTCATGGGCCGCCTGCGCGAGATGAGGACTTCCGAGGACAACCTCCGCGGCCTCGAACACCTCGCCGCCGCCGTCCTGGACAGGCTCGCCTCCCAGGAAAACGCCCTCGTGGAGAAGAACGGCGTCAAGGGCCGCGCCTGCAGGCTGGCGAGACGCTACTTCTCCGTGCTGATATGCCTCCTGGCGGGAAGCGGCGACGCCTGCGACGAGGTCGCCGCCCGCGAGCTCGCCCTCATACGGGCCGCCGAGAAGCCCGCCCCCTCTCCCCTCTTCGGCTACCGCATGGACTACTCCCTCTTCGCCCTCCCCGAGGGGACCGACCCCGCCTCCCGCGACGCCCGCGCCTTCCTCGCCCTGCGCTGGCTCCAGACCCCCTCCTTCGTCCTCCCCGACGCCCCCCAGGTCGGAAACGGCGTGACCAGGGAGCAGGCCCGCGTACAGACCGTCGCCGCCTCCCTCATCTCCGTCTTCCTCTTCCAGAGCACCTGGTATCCCTACTTCCACCGCTTCTATCAGTTGGGCTCCATCATATCCGGCATATCTCCCGTCCTCACCACCTACGACTACATGGAGCCCCTCGAATCCGTCGTCGGCTTCTGCGGCGACCCCCTCCCCCTCGCCGACGACACCGTCCTCGCCCGCTTCGTGGACTCCCTCCGCTCCCGTAAACCCCTCGAGCCCCACTCCTTCTTCGTCCTCCCGCGCGAGAGGCCGCCGGAGGGAGACGAGTCGCCCGCCTTCTTCGCCGCCCCTCACGCCATGCACCTCGAGCCTCCCCGCCGGATCCTCGCCGACGCCGTCTGCACCCGCCTGCTCTATCCCTTCGTCGGCAAGTTCATAGGCACCGGCGACCCCCCCACCGGCAAGCCCGCCCGCATCTACCCCACGCCGTGGGACCTCGTGATGCTCCTCGGCCACCGCTCCGCCGAACGCTGGCTCCGCGCCGAGAAGATTACCAACTACCGCAACTACAAGGCCGAATTCGAGCGCATACGCTCCTTCTTCGCACGCCTCGACGAGCGCGCCGGGAACTGCTCCTTCGAGACCGGCTGGCTCTTCTCCCTGCGAAGGCTCGCGGGCAAGGT
>QNBY01000185.1 GCA_003644275.1 Planctomycetota bacterium | reverse complement strand
GGCAGGGCGCCTTCCTGCATCTCCGGCGGGAGGGAGCGCTTGCCGGGCACGACCCCCTTGAGCTTGCCCATGAAGCCGGTGGGCTTGGAAATCTTGGACATGAGCTTCCTCATCTCGCCGAACTGCTTGAGCAGTTGGGAGACGGTGCGGGGATCGGTGCCGGAGCCGCGGGCGATGCGGAGCCTGCGGGAGCTGGATATTATCTCCGGGTGGCGGCGCTCGTCGGGCGTCATGGAGAGGATCACCGCCTCCACGCGCTTGAACTCGGCGTCGTCGAAGTCCACCTCGGAGAGCTGCGAGCCCACTCCCGGGAGCATGGAGAGGACGTCCTTCACCGCGCCGAGCTTCTTCAGCTTGCGGAGCTGGTCCAGGAAGTCCTCGAGGTTCATCTCGTTCTTGAGGAGGCGCTCCTGCATCTTGCGGGCCTCTTCCTCGGTGATGACCTCCTGGGCCTTCTCGACGAGGGAGACGACGTCGCCCATGCCGAGTATGCGCCCGGCCACGCGCTCGGGGTGGAACTCCTCGAAGGCGTCGAACTTCTCGCCGACGCCCATGAACTTGACCGGCTTGCCGGTGACGTAGCGTATGGAGAGGGCCGCGCCGCCCCTGGCGTCGCCGTCCATCTTGGTGAGCACCACGCCGTCGAGGGGGAGGCGGGCGTTGAACTCGCGGGCGGAGTTCACCGCGTCCTGGCCGGTCATGGCGTCGCAGACGAAGAGCAACTGGTGGGGCGAGACGAGCTCCACTATGCGCTCGAGCTCGCGCATGAGGGGCTCGTCTATGTGGAGGCGGCCGGCGGTGTCGAGTATCACCACGTCCACGCCGTCGCGCTTCGCCTGGGCGACCGCCCTGCGGCATATCTCGGGGGGGCTGACGCCCTGCAGGGAGAAGACGGGGACGTCGAGCTGGGAACCTATCACCTGGAGCTGCTTGACGGCGGCGGGGCGCTGGACGTCGGCGGCCACGAGCATGGAGCTCTTGCGGTACTTCTTCTCGAGATAGACGGCGAGCTTCCCGCAGGTGGTGGTCTTGCCGCTTCCCTGGAGGCCGCAGAGCATTAGGACGGTGGGGCCTTCCTCGGCGAAGGGGATGGAGACGTCGCCGGGGCCCATGAGGGCGACGAGCTCGTCGTGGACTATCTTCACTATCTGCTGGGCGGGCGAGACGGAGCGGATGACTTCCTCGCCCACGGCCTTCTCGGTGACGCGGTTGATGAAGTCCTTGACGACCTTGTAGCTGACGTCGGCCTCGAGGAGGGCCTTGCGGACCTCGCGGAGCCCGTCGCGTATGTTGGACTCCGTGAGTCGCTTGCCTCTCAGGCCCGCGAAGACGCCGCCAAGTCGTTTGGTGATGTTCTCGAACACCGTCGGTCCCCCCGCCGCGTCAGTAGACGCCCTCCGCCGGGAGGCGCTTTATGCGCGCGCCCAGCAGGTTGAGTTTCTCTTCTATCCTCTCGTAGCCGCGGTCAATGTGGTAGATCCTGAGCACCTCGGTGGTTCCCTCGGCGACGAGGCCCGCCAGGACGAGGGCGGCGCTGGCCCTGAGGTCGGAGGCCATGACGTGCGCGCCGGAGAGGCGGGAGACGCCGTTTATCACCGCGGTGGGCCCGGCGCGGCGAATGTCGGCCCCCAGCCTGTTCAGCTCCGCCACGTGCATGAAGCGGTCGGGGAAGATGCGCTCGGTGACGAAGCTGGTGCCCCTCACGAGGGCGAGCAGCGCCATCATCTGTGCCTGCACGTCGGTGGGGAAGCCGGGATAGGGCAAGGTGGTTATCTCCACCGGCCTCATGCGCTCGGAGGGCACCACCTCGAGGCCTGCGTCGGTGCGCAGTATGCCCACGCCCACTTCCTGGAGCTTGTCTATCACCGCGTTCAGGTGGGCGTACACCGCGCCCTTCACCGTGAGGGGGGAGCGGGTCATGGCCGCGGCGATGAGGAAGGTGGCGGCCTCTATGCGGTCCGGTATGACCGAGTAGTCCGCCCCGGAGAGGGAGGAAACGCCCCTCACCACCACCCTGGTGGAGCCCGCGCCCTCGACGGAGGCTCCCATGGCGTTCAGGAAGCCCGCGAGGTCCACTATCTCGGGTTCGGCGGCGGCGTGGGAGATGACCGTCTCGCCCTCCGCCAGCGCGGCGGCGCACATGACGTTAGCGGTGGCGAGCACCGACGAGCCGTAGTGTCCGCCGAGGTATATCTCCGCGCCCTTGAGCCTCTCGGCGCGGGCGATTATGTAGCCGTGCTCTATCTTGAAGCGGACGCCGAGAGCGCTCAGGCCCTTGAGGTGGAGGTCTATGGGCCTGGTGCCTATGGCGCAGCCGCCGGGGTAGGACACCTTGGCGTAGCCGCGCGCGGCGACGAGGGGGCCGAGCACGCTGATGGAGGCGCGCATCTTCTTCACGAGCGAGTAAGGCGCGGTGCAGCGGGAGGTGTCGCGGACGGAGGCGGTGAAGGTGCGCGAGGCGGGGTCGTAGTCGGCGTCCATGCCGAGCTCGCGGAGGACGCCCGTCATGGTCCTCACGTCGCTGAGGGAAGGGACGTTGCGAACGACACACGGCCGCGCGGCCATGAGGGCGGCGGCCATGAGGGGGAGGGCGGCGTTCTTCGAGCCGCTTATCTCGACGGTCCCGGAAAGGGGGTGCCCGCCTTCTATGACGAACTTATCCATCGTCCTTCCTCGCGCTCAGTATCCTCTCGATACCGGCGTAGTCGCGTCGCGCGACGACGCCGGAAAAACCGTTCTTCCGCAACAGCTCCGCGGCGGCCGGAGCCTGCCCGGCCCCCACCTCGAAGGCGAGCAGCCCGCCGTCCTTCAGCCAGGGGCGCGCCTCGCGGACGAGCCTTCTCACCATGTCCAGCCCGTCGCGGCCCGCGAAGAGGGCCTCGCGGGGCTCGGCGAGCACCTCCGGCGGGAGCGAGCCCTCGTCCCCCTCGGGGACGTAGGGGGGATTGGAGACCACCGCGTCGAGCGACCCCAAGAGCTCCCTGGGGAGCGGGGCGAGCAGGTCGCCTTCCAGCAGGCGCACCCTGCCCTTCAGCCCCGCCGCCTCCACGTTGCGCGCGGCGTAGCGCAGCGCGGCGGGCGAGCGCTCGACGGCGTACACCACGGCGGCGGGCAGCGCGGAGGCGAGAGCCACCGCCACGTTCCCGCAGCCGGTGCCCACGTCGGCCGCGAGGGGGCGTTCCAGCCCCTTCAGGGCCTCCACGGCGGCGTCCACGAGGTGCTCGGTCTCGGGACGGGGCACGAGCACTCCCGGCCCCACCTCGAAGGAGATGCCGTAGAACTCGCGGCGGCCGAGTATGTAGGCGGCGGGCTCGCGGGCCGCCCGGCGGAGGAGGAGGCGCTTGAAGCGCTCGCGCTCCGCAGGGGCGGGGACGTGCTCGAACCGCACGTACAGCTCCAGCCTTTTCATCCCCAGCGCCTCGGCGAGGAGCAACTCAACGTCCAGGCGCGGGGACTCCACGCCCTTGCGGGCGAGGTAGTCCTCGGACCACTTGAGGAGCCTGAGGACGGTCCACTCGTCCGCCGGGGTCATTTTTCCATCAGCGCGCCGGGGTCGCGAGCGAGTTGCTCGAGCCTGCGGCGCTTGTCGAACTCCACGAGCGCGTCGAGGAGCTCGTCGAGTTCGCCTTCCATTATCCTGTCGAGGCTGTAGAGCGTGATCTCGGCCCGGTGGTCGGTCACGCGGTTCTGGGGGAAGTTGTAGGTGCGTATCCTGTCGCTGCGGTCCCCCGAACCTATCATCTCGCGCCTCGTCTTCGAACGTTCCTGTTCCTGTTTGCGCTTCTCGGCCTCGTAGAGGCGGGAGCGCAGAATCCTGAGCGCCCTGGCCTTGTTCTTGTGCTGGGAGCGCTCGTCCTGGCAGGCGACCACGATGCCGGTGGGAATGTGTGTTATCCTGACGGCGGACATGGTGCGGTTGACGTGCTGGCCGCCGGG
>QNBY01000184.1 GCA_003644275.1 Planctomycetota bacterium | reverse complement strand
GGGCTCTCCCGTGCCCGAACACGTGGACTACTTCGAGGCGATCACCCTCCTCTTCGCACGCTGCGGCATGGGGGAGGACCTCACCTGGATGCTCCAGCCCATCTTCAGGGGACGCGGCGACCGCCCCGACGCCGGCAGGATCGAGCGCCTCCTGGCACAGCTTCGCTTCGTGCGGCCCTACGTCTTCTTCCTGCTGTTCGCCTTCGATTCCCCCGCCTTCGACATGGCCGCCAAGGTCGTGGAGAGCCGCAGCGACAGGGAAGGGCGCTACCTCGCCGAGCTCCGCCGCGAGATGCTCCGCCGCGCCGACGAAGTGAGGGAGACGGCCCGCGAGGCGGCCTCCCTCTCGCCCGCGCTGGCCGAGGCCGTGAGCCGCCTGGGAGAAGGTACCGCCAAGGAGGTGGGCCGTTTCTTCCGCCCCCTCGGCAGAAGGCCCTTCCGCACGGGCTACCCCCCGCGCGGCCCCGAAAGGAGGAAAACCCCCGATGGAAGAAGGAACGAAAGACCTTGAGAGGCGCCTCGACGCCCTCGCCAGAAGGGTGGACGAGCTGGAGGTGGCCCTCGGCGCGCTCATCAACATGGGCCTGCGCAAGGAACTGTTCGGCGAGGAGGAATTCCTGGCCCAGGTGGAGCGCACCCGCCTCAAGCGGGACGAGGGTGATAAACGAGAAAAAAGTCGATAATTGACGGTCGAGTTTCCGTTTTCGAAAAAGGAAAAAAGGAGGAAACGATGCCCGAGATGATGAAGGCGATAAGCAAGACCAAACCCGGTCCGGGCGCGGAGCTGATAGAGGCGCCCATACCCAAGCCCGGCCCCAAGGAACTCCTGGTCAAGATACGGGCCACCAGCATCTGCGGGACCGACGTCCACATATACAAGTGGGACGCCTGGGCCGCTTCCCGCATCAAGACACCCATGATCTTCGGCCACGAGTTCTGCGGCGACGTGCTCGAAGTGGGCTCCGACGTCACCGGCTTCAAACCCGGCGACTACGTCTCCGCCGAGAGCCACATCCCCTGCGGCACCTGCGTCGTCTGCCGCAACAACCAGATGCACATCTGCCACAACCTCTCCATCCTCGGCGTGGACACGCAGGGCTGCTTCGCGGAGTACGCCGTCATCCCCGAGATATGCGCCTGGAAGAACGCGCCCGACCTGCCCACCGAGCTCGCCTGCATACAGGAGCCCCTCGGCAACGCCGTGTACACCGCCCTCGCCGAGCCCATCTCCGGCCTCAGCGTGCTGGTCATCGGCGACGGCCCGGCCGGCTGCAACGTGGTGGGCGTCGCCCGCGCCGCGGGGGCGGGCAAGATATACCACGTCGGCAAGTATCCCTTCCGCCTCGACCTCGGCCGCAAGATGGGCGCCGACGTCTCCATCAACATAACCGAGCCCGGCGTGGACGTGGTGCAGATGATCAAGGACGACACCGACGGCGTCGGCGTGGACGTGGTGCTCGACATGGTGGGCAACCAGAAGGCCGTGGAATGGGCGCTGGCGTGCGTGCGCAAGGGCGGCCGCATCTCGGCGTTCGGCATCCCCTCCGGCCCCGTCACCATAGACTACGCCAACGGAATCGTGTTCAAGGGCGCGCGCATACTGGGCATAAACGGCAGGCTCATGTACGACACCTGGTTCCAGATGGCCGGCCTGCTCGGCAGCGGCAAGCTCGATCCCACCCCCGTCATCACCCACAGGATAAAGCTCGAAGAATTCCAGAAGGGCTTCGAGGCGATGATGTCCTCCGACCGGCGCGCCGGCAAGGTCATCATGTACCCGTAGCGAACAGAGGGAGGAAAACTATGTACGGTTCGTTCAAGGAGCACCTCGCCGCCACTCTCGCCGAGATACGCGAGAGCGGCCTCTACAAAGACGAACGCATCATCGAGTCCCAGCAGGACGCGGAGATTCTCGTCGGCGGCCGCAAGGTCATCAACATGTGCGCCAACAACTACCTGGGCCTCGCCAACCACCCGCGCCTCATCGAGGCCGCCCGCGCCGCCCTCGAG
The DNA here is from genome assembly GCA_003644275.1 of Planctomycetota bacterium. Lineage (GTDB taxonomy): Bacteria > Planctomycetota > B143-G9 > B143-G9 > B143-G9 > B143-G9. Next base: position 1,947 of record QNBY01000184.1, on the reverse strand, counting down.
CGCCGCGGCTACGGCCTGTCCTCCGTGCGCTTCATCTGCGGCACGCAGGACCTCCACAAGGAACTCGAGAACACGATCTCCGAGTTCCTCGGCATGGACGACACCATCCTCTACGTCGCCTGCTTCGACGCGAACGGCGGCCTGTTCGAGCCGCTCTTCACCAAGGACGACGCCATAATCAGCGACCAGCTCAACCACGCCTCCATCATCGACGGCATAAGGCTCTGCAAGGCGGTGCGCTACCGCTTCAAGCACGCCGACATGGCCGACCTCGAGGAGAAGCTCAAGGAGGCCCAGGCGCAGCGCTTCCGCATCATCGCCACCGACGGCGTCTTCAGCATGGACGGCGACATAGCGAAGCTCGACGAGATATGCGACCTCGCCGAGAAGTACGACGCCCTCGTCATGGTGGACGACAGCCACGCCACCGGCTTCCTCGGCAAGACCGGCCGCGGCTCCATCGAGTACCGCAACGTCATGGGCCGCGTGGACATCGTCACCTCCACGCTGGGCAAGGCGCTCGGCGGCGCGTGCGGCGGCTTCACCTCCGGCCGCAAGGAGATAATCGAGCTGCTCCGCCAGCGCTCCAGGCCCTACCTCTTCTCCAACTCCGTCCCGCCCTCCATCGTCGCCACCGCCATCGAGGTCTTCAAGATGCTCTCCGCCACCACCGAGCTGCGCGACAAGCTGGAGGACAACACCCGCTACTTCCGCTCCCGCCTCACCGAAGCGGGCTTCGACATCAAGCCGGGCGACCACCCCATCGTGCCCATCATGCTCTACGACGCCGTGCTCGCCCAGAAGATGGCCGCCCGCCTGCTCGACGAGGGCATATACGTCATCGGCTTCTTCTATCCCGTCGTCCCGAAGGGCGAGGCCCGCATCCGCGTGCAGATAAGCGCCGTCCACGAGAAGCGCCACCTCGACAAGGCCGTGGACGCCTTCGTGAAGATAGGAAAGGAGCTCGGCGTCATCAAGTAGTCCGCCCGCGCGACGGATGCCGAAAAAGGGGGGCCTTCCGGCCCCCCTTTCTTTTCCGCCGGTCGCGGAACGGCGTCAATGCTTCGAGGAAGCGGTCTCCCAGGTCACGCCCGTGCCCTTGGTTATGCGGCTCTCGTCCGGGTTGTCCAGCGCCACGTCGGCCTGCGCCAGCGAGAGCAGCTCCTCCACCTGCGTGCCGTTCAGTATGCTCGACATGTACATGGCGTGGTTCTCCGTGACGAAGTAGGCGCGCTTGCCGTTCGAGGTGGAGAGCGGAACCGCTATGTACACGTATTTCAGCGCCTCGTCGTCCCCGTCCCCGTTGGTGTCGTCCGAAAAGTAGGTGAAGCGGTAGCCGAAGCGTATGTCCTTGTGGTGGAAGTAGTCGCCGAAGTCCGTGGCGGGGCTCTCCCAGTAGTAGGTGCCGCCGCGGTCGAGCGAGTAGGTCAGCGCGGCCTTGAAGAAGGCGTTGAGCGTCTGCATCACGGCGGAGCGGTTCGCCTCGCGCCTCGCGTCCAGTATGTTCGGTATGGCGATGGCGGCTATGATGGCGATTATCGCCACCACTATCATCAGCTCTATCAGGGTGAAACCGGCTCTGCCCTTTCCCGATTCCATGTCCGGCGTCCCGTCCTTTCCTTTCCCGCCTTTATCGTGCAAATGACGTTCCATTCTCGCTCATTCGCCCGCCGCCTTTGCCCCAAAAGAAGAAACGGCGGCCGAGGCCGCCGTTTCCTTCACTGCGGGTGGGATGGCACGTATTACTTGCGCTCGAAGACCACCTCGCCCACGTCGCAACGGGACTCGTCGGGCTCGGCGTCCCAATCGGGATTGCTCGTGCCGTCCGCTATGCCGGCGAGAGAGTTGAGGTCGTCGCTGTCGAGGTCGGCGCGAGTGTCACCACTTCCGTTCTTGCCTTCCCAGACGAAGTTCATCTCGTCCACGTAGTAGGCCTTGCGGCCGGTG
>QNBY01000183.1 GCA_003644275.1 Planctomycetota bacterium | reverse complement strand
TGTCCTCGAGCTTCTCTCGCTTTATCTTTTCCTGGAGCTTCATGAGGCCGTGGAAGAGGGCGTCGGGGCGGGGCGGGCAGCCCGCGATGTAGACGTCCACGGGAATTATGGTGTCCACGCCGCGCACGACGCTGTAACAGTCGTAGTAGTATGGGCCGCCGGAGTTGGCGCAGGAACCCATGGAAATGACCCACTTGGGCTCGGGCATCTGCTCGTAGAGGTGCTTGAGCTTATGGGCCATCTTCTCGGTGAGGGTTCCGGCGACGATGAGAAGGTCGGCCTGGCGGGTGGAGGGGCGGAAGACCTCGGCTCCGAAGCGGGAAATATCGAAGCGGGCGGCGCCGGCGGCCATCATCTCGAGCGCGCAGCAGGCGAGGCCGGAGGTGAGGGGCCAGAGGCTGTTGGCGTGCCCCCAGTTGAACACCCATTCCACGGTGGTGAGGACGAAGCTCCCGCCGGGGAAGCGGCGAACGCGGGGGAGGAAGCCCTCTATCACTCCCATTCCAGGTCTCCTTTCCGCCAGGCGTAGGCGAGGCCCACGAGGAGGACCGCCACGAAGACGCCGACCTCGACCAGGCCGCGCCAGGAGAGCTCCCTGAACATGGCGGCCCAGGGGGCGAGGAAGGCGATTTCGACCTCGAAGAGGATGAAGATGACGGCCAGCAGGTAGAAGTGGGGGTTGAAGCGGCGGTAAGCGTCGCCGATGGGGAAGTTTCCGCACTCGTAAGGCACTTGCTTGAGGGGGGTGGGATGTCTCGGAGCGATTATCTTCGGGATGGTGAGGATCACGAAGACGAGCCCTCCCGAGACGATCAAGAGGCAAAGGAGGGGTATGTAGTGCTCACTCATGATCTGTCCTCCGTCGAGGCGCCGGGGAAGGGGAGGGGCGGGCGGTGGTGACTGCGAGAGAGGGAGAACGCCTCGGGCCCGCGTTGCCGCTAATATACGGTTTTTCCAATACGTTCAAGACATTCCGCGAAAAAGGGAACGAAAAAAACGCCCCGGAACGAAGTCCGGGGCGCCGGGTTCGCGCTTGGGCAGGCGGCGCGGCGTCAGGTGCCCATGTCCCAGCGGGAGAGGTAGTCTTTCTGCTCGGCGGTGAGGCGGTCTATGCCGACGCGGACGGCCTCGAGTTTCAGCTCGGCGACGCGGCGGTCTATCTCCTCGGGGACGGGGTGGACGCCCGCCGCGAGAGCGCCGCGGTTCTTCGCGACGTACTCGGAGCTGAGGGCCTGCAGCGAGAAGGACATGTCCATGACGGAGGCGGGATGTCCCTCGGCGGCGGAGAGGTTGATGAGCCTTCCCTGGGCGAGCAGGCGGATGCGGCGGCCGTCGGCCATGACGTACTCGTCCACCTCGCGCCTGACGCCGCGGTTCACCTTGACGGCGAGGTCCTCGAGGTCGCCGACGCGGATCTCCACGTCGAAGTGGCCGCTGTTGCAGACGATCGCGCCGTCCTTCATGCGCTCGAAGTGCTCGCGCCTGATGACGGCGATGTTTCCGGTGAGGGTGCAGAAGAGGTCGCCGATGGGGGCGGCCTCCTCCATGGGCATGACGCGGAAGCCGTCCATGACCGCCTCGAGCGCCCGGATGGGGTTCACCTCGGTGACGATGACGTTCGCGCCCATTCCGCGGGCCCTCATGGCGAAGCCGCGGCCGCACCAGCCGTAGCCCGCGACGACGACGTTCTTGCCCGCGAGGAGTATGTCGGTGGCGCGGATGATTCCGTCCACGGTGGACTGGCCGGTGCCGTAGCGGTTGTCGAACATGTACTTGGTCTGGGCGTCGTTGACCGCGATGACGGGCACGCCGAGCGCGCCGTCCCTCTCCATGGCGCGGAGGCGGATGACGCCGGTGGTGGTCTCCTCGGTGGAGCCGTATAAGTTCTCGAGGACGTCGGGATGGTCCTTGAGGATGGTGCTCACGAGGTCGGCGCCGTCGTCCATGGTGATGCGGGGCTTGCGGGCGATGCATTCCTCGATGTGGGCGTAATAGGTGTCGTTGTCCTCCCCGCGGACCGCGAAGGTGGGTATGCCGAAGTCGCGGACGAGCGAGGCGGCCACGTCGTCCTGGGTGGAGAGGGGGTTGGAGGCGCAGAGGCACACGTCGGCGCCGCCCGCCTTGAGCGTCCTCACGAGGTTGGCGGTCTCGGCCGTGACGTGCAGGCAGCAGGCCATGGTGACGCCCTCGAGGGGCCGTTCGCGTTCGAAGCGCTCCCTTATGCGGGCGAGCACCTGCATATCGCGGTCCGCCCAGAGGATGCGCCTCTTGCCCTCGTCCGCCAGGGAAAGGTCCTTCACGTGATGGTCCATGCGTTTTTCTCCCTTCTCACTTTCCGAAGTGGTCCTTGAGCGCTTCCACCTTGTCCGTCTTCTCCCAGGGGTAGTCCGGTATTCCGAAATGGCCCTCGCGCGCCGTCCTGAGGTAGATGGGGCGCAGCAGGTCGAAATGCCTCACTATGTCGCTCACCTTGAGGGGGAATATCTCCCTTATGGCGTCGGCGAGCTTTGTTTCGGGCACGACGCCGGTGCCGAAGGTCTCCACGTAGATGGAGCGGGGATCCTTGAGGCCGATGGCGTAGGCGAGCTCCACCTCGCAGCGGCGGGCGAGCCCGGCCGCCACTATGTTCTTGGCGATGTAGCGGGCGGCGTAGGCTCCGCTCCTGTCCACCTTCGTGGGGTCCTTGCCGGAGAAGCAGCCGCCGCCGTGCCTGCCCATGCCGCCGTAGGTGTCCACGATTATCTTGCGGCCGGTGAGGCCGGTGTCCGCGCCCGGCCCGCCCTTGGTGAACCTGCCGGAGGGATTCACGAGGAGTTGCGAGCCGAAGTCGAAGCCCTCGAGCATGGAGGAGGGAACGGCCTTGCGGACGACTTCCTCGATTATCGCCTCGCGGATGAGGGCGTCCTCTTTCTTCTTGTCGTCGTGGAGCGGGGCGTGGTGGGTGGAGACCACTATTTCCTTGAGGCCGACGGGGCGGCCGTCGCGGTAGATGACGGTGACCTGCGTCTTGCCGTCGGGACGGAGCCAGTCCAAGACGCCCCCGCGGCGGGCGCGGGCGAGGGCGTCGCAGAGGGCGCGGGCGAGGGTTATGGGCATGGGCATGAGCTCTTCGGTCTCGTCGCAGGCGAAGCCGAACATCATTCCCTGGTCGCCCGCGGAGAGGGAGTCGATGTATTCGTCCTTGGTCTGGGCCTTCCTGCCCATTCCCGCAGCGGCCTCGCCTATCTCGGGGCTCTGCTCGTGGATGGTGTTCACCACGGCGAGGGAGCGGAAGTAGAAGCCGTTTTCCTGGTCGAAGGTGTAGCCGATTTCCTCCACTATGTCCCTTATGAGGCGGTTTATGTCCACCCAACACTTGGTGGTCATCTCTCCCGCGACGAAGACGAGGCCCTTGGTGACGAGCGTCTCGCACGCCACCCGGCCCTTGTAGTCGCATTCCAGGACCTTGTCGAGGATTCCGTCGGATATCTGGTCGGCCACCTTGTCGGGATGCCCCATGGTGACGCATTCCGAGGTGAACATGTAGTTGCCGTCGGCCATTTCAGGTTCTCCTTTCTGCGAGTCTCGATAGTATGTTACGCACGTAACGCCGCGCCGCGCCGCCGTGCCTGCGGACCGTGAGGGCCGCGTTCCCGCCCGCTTCCTTCCTTTTCTCGGGATCGGAGAGCAGGACCTCGGCGGTGCGGAGGGCCTCGCCGGCGTCCCGTGCGGCGAACAGGCCGCCCCCTTCGGCCAACCTCGCTACGACGTCCTTGAAGTTGTCGAAATGGGGCCCCATTATAACCGGCTTTCCCAGCACGGCGGGCTCGATGGGGTTGTGGCCGCCCACGCCCTCGACGAGCGTGCCGCCCATTATCACGACGTCGGCCGCGCCGTAGAGGACGGCGAGCTCGCCCATGGTGTCCAGCACCACTATGTCGGCCCGACCGGGCTCGCTGCGCTTCTTGACGGCCGCGCCGGTGTCG
>QNBY01000182.1 GCA_003644275.1 Planctomycetota bacterium | reverse complement strand
TCCCTCGGAGCTTCTCGCGGGGCGGATACGGGGTGGACGCATAGCGGTGAACCCGTCGCATCCCGATTGTCCCGCGCTGCTGGCGGAGGTGATGGACGTGCTGGCCTCCCGCGACATGGACGGGAGGTCCGCGGCGGAGCTGCTGGGGTGCAGCGCGACGCAACTGGTGAAGTTCCTGTCGCTGGAACCCGCGGCGCTGGAGATGGTGAACGCGAGGAGGGAGGAGCTGGGGCTCAGGAGGCTGAAGGGGCGGTGAGGCTCACCTGACGGCCTTGCCGTGGCAGGGGATGTAAACCACCTTCATGAAGGAATAGCCCGCCCTCACCTCGGCCCCGCTGGAGTGGGCGGCGGGAGAGGTGCCGCGCGCGCCGCGCTCCACGGTGAAGGAATCGCCAGTCACCTGGACGATGCGCATCCACTCGGAGTCCACGAGGACGAAGGATTCGAGGTCGTTGCCCGGCGGGGGAAAGCCCTCGGTGGTGTCCACCTTGAGGGTGGTGGCCTCGGCGGGGGCGTCCTCCATGAGGTAGGCCCTCATGCCGAAGGTGGGGAAGACGGTGAGGACCACGCGCACCCGTTCGGGGAGGATGTCGTCCCACGGGTCGTCCGCGGAGTCGTCGGCCTTCCAGGGGAAGTCGGGGAGGATGCCGCGGGTGGAGTCCCAGACGGGGACGCCGTCGCGGAGCTGATCGGGGGTCACTTCCGAGCCTTCATCCGTGAGAGCGCCCGCGTCGGGGAAGAAGACGAGGGCGAAGTATCCCACCATGTCGCAGGCGGTGCCGCCGTCGTCGGGCGAGAGGGAGGCGAAGAGGGAATGTTCGCCGCCCACGGCCACCCTTTCGGCCCTGAGGAGGCGGAAGGGCGGGGCGGCCCCGTCGGTGTACCAGGCTATCTCGCGCAGGCCGCGGTCGTCGGGATCGGCGGCCGGGTCGGGACTGAAGGCCACGAAGACGAGCTTGGAGCACCCGTTGGGCTCGCGGGAGCAGACGAACTTCACGTCCACGTCCGGGTTGCGGTCGCCCGGAGCGAGGAAGGCGTTCTCCAGGTCGGAACCGAGTATGGTGAGGACGGAGAGCGCGGAGGAATACGCCTTCTTCCTCGCCATGTTGGTGCGGTAGGCGGAGATGGAGGAATTCATGAAGAGGGCCAGGGCGGAGCCCAGCAGCAGGAAGACCGCCATGGCCACCATCATCTCTATGACGGTGAAGCCGGAGGGGTCAGTAGGCGTTGCGTCTGGAGGAGAGAATCTGGACCGGTCTTTCATAGAACATCCGGAACACTTTCAGGCGGGCGCAGCCCTTCCAGTCGTTGGAGAGGTAGGCGCCGTCCTTCCATTCGAAGAATATCCTGAACTCCACGAAATTCGCGGGGAAGTAGTCCCATGAGGAGCCGTCCGAGGAGCAGGATATCTCCACCCTGTCCTGGGGAGGGGAGGAGAACTCCCGGAGGGAGAAGAGGTCGCCGCCGGGGTCGGAGTCCCATTCGGCGCAGTTGTCCACCCGCATGAGGATGCGTATGCCGGTGAGGGCGGGCTGGCGGTCCTCGTCTTCCTCCCAGCCTATCGCCCTTATCCTCATGCCCGGCCTGTAGGTCTGGAGGGCGAGGTAGCGGAGGTGGGGGGAGTCCGAGAGGGGAACGCTCCGGTCGCGGAAGCGGACGTCGAGCAGGGTGGCGACCGTGTGGTCGTTGTGCGAGGCGGGGGTGGTGCCGAAGCGGCCGCGGAAGTCCATGTCCCAGGCGGTGTTTTCCTCGGCGTCCGCCGAAAGGGTGCAACCGACGACCTCCAGGTCGTTGTCGTCCTTGTCGCCGAGCTCGAAGTCGGCCTCCCGTATGTCGAAGGGCATGAACTCGAACTCGATGGGGCCGGGATCGACGCCGACGGGCTCGACGATGGGCACGCCGAAGGGGTAGCGCAGGCACATCATGGGGTAGCCCTCGGGGAAGTCGCCGCGTCCCTGCGGATCCTGGCCCGACGTTTCCTGCGACCACAGGCCGCCGCGCTTGAGGAAGCGGACCTCGGTGGAGACGAGGGCCACCTTGAGGTCGGAGGTGTCGGTGTCGAAGACGTTTATGGTGGTGCTGTCGCCGGTGGAGTCGTCTATCGTCCTGAAGAGCTCCAGGCCGGTGAAGGAGTCCGCGGTGAGGGCGTCGTAGTAGAAGACGACGTGATAACCCACGCTGCGCGGTGATATCCTGCCGGAGAAGGGATCGGTGTAACGGGCCGTGTAGGTTCCCTGGACGAGTATGTAGCCCCTCTGGGGGAAGCCCTCGGTGGAGGAGACGCGGATGCTGGAGCTGAAGGTGTTGGTCCCCTTCTGGAGGGCGACGGAGGTGACGGGCGGGGTGTCCGGGTTGTCGTCGGTGGGCACCATGTAAACGGCCTCGTTGAAGCCGCCGCCCAGGGAGTCGAGCTCGAGGGAGGCGTAGCACTTGCCCTTCATCGGCGGCGGGGGAGATTCCTCGCCGATGCTGAAGTAGATGTTGGCGAGCACGAGGTGCTCGTCCGCCGCCTCGTCGGAATAGCGGCCGTACCACAGGTCGTAGGGCTGATAGAGCGGGGATTCGGAATCGTCGGGCACCTTGCGTATTATCTTCAGCTCGTCTATCGCGCCCATGAAGGAATTGTCGCCGAAGCGGTCGCTTCCGACGGCGAAGCGGTCCGGCCGGACGGTGGGAAGCTCGCCGCTGGGGAACTTGAGTATGCGGGAGTAGCGGGGCATTCCGCCCGCGGTTATGTAGTAGGTGTTGGCCACGGGCGCCTCGAAGGCCGCCCAGTGGCCGGAGGCGTAGGCGACGCGGGCGAGTTCCTTGGTCTGTTCGTTGTCTATGACGGTTACCTCGTCGCCCGTGGTGATGGAGCCCCGTTCGGCGTGGTAGAAGACCTGGAGGCACAGCGCCCCCTGCGGGATGGGCACGGAGGGATCGGACCGGCCGTAAGCGCCCCCTCTGCTGTAGAGGGGGTTGAGGATGAAGCAGGGCTCGCCGCCCACCATGGCCTTGCCCATGTAGGAGATGATCTCGGAAGTCTCGCGGATGTAGAGGTAGCCGGCGTCGGGATAGAGGGAGTTGTCGTCCACGGCCATGCTGATGAGCTGCAGGCGCGCGCCGTCGGGGAGGGTCTGGCCGTGCGAACCCACCACGTTGCCGCCGAAGGTGAAGTCGTAACCGCGGGCGCACGAGAGGAAGGCCTGCGGGGTGGAGCTCTCGTCCTTGCCGCGGTAGTAGATGTACTCGACGGTATTGCCGCTACGGTAGAGCAGCACTCCCTCGTCGGGGAAGCCGGAGACGTCGGAGACGGTTATCTTGGTCGCGGTGGGAGGGATGGAGGAGGAGTCGGGGTCGAGCACGAGGACGGTGGTGACGAAGCCGTCGCCCGGCGCGGTGGAACCCAGCCTGCGGGTGAGCTTGGCGTTGCCGGGGTAGAGGGTTCCGTCCACGGTGATGCGCTGTGCGTCGCCGCGCCCGTCGCCTGCGATTACGCCCCAGTCCTGCGGGGGGAGGGTCCACTCGTAGTCTCCCAGCCTGGAGGACACGCCGTTGACGAGGGGCTGGATCACACCCTGCGATTCGAGGCCCGCGTCGTCGCAGAAGAGGCCGTCCATCTTCTTGCCGTCTATGAAGAGGGCGACGTATCCCACCCAGGTCTTCGTGAAGACGACGCGGACGTGGTAGTTCCCGCCGGGCGCCCACTCGATGTATCCCTCGGGGTCGGGGAGCCGCACGCGGTAGTGGAATCGGTCGGACTGTATGCCCGCGTCGCAGATTGTGAGCACGAGGGAGTCGGGAGGCTTCCACCATATCCGGACGCGGTTCTCGTACTCGGTGCTCTCGCCGAACTCGAAGAGGACCTGCTCCGTGCCGGGGTCCCAGTCGTCGGCGAGGTGCGCCCAGAAGTCTATCTCCGTGGGCGTCTCCATCTGGAGGACGCCCGGGCCGGTGCGCCAGGGGAGGTTGTCCTTGCACTCGTAGTAGAGGTTGCCGCCGGAGGC
>QNBY01000181.1 GCA_003644275.1 Planctomycetota bacterium | reverse complement strand
GAAAGGTGGGGCTCCTGCAGCTCATCACACTCTGGCCCTCCCCCGTGAAGCTCCTCTCCCGCTACCTCAGGCGCGCGCGGAGGGTCTTCGTCGTCGAACACAACCTCGGCCAGTACGTCAGGGAGATCGAACGCGCCTGCGCCGAGAACGTCAAGGTGAGGTCCGTGCTCCATTACGACGGCTCCCTCATCACTCCCGAAAAGATCATCGAGGCCGTACAGGGGAGGCAGGCATGAAGACCATCAAGAACCCCGTCCACGACTACCTCAGGCCCGGCAAGAAGTTCCCCCACATCTGGTGCCCGGGCTGCTCCCACGGCATAACCTCCGCGGCCATCATCCGCGCCGTCCACAAGCTCGGCCTCGACCGCGACAAGGTCGTGCTCATCTCCGGCATCGGCTGCGCCTCCCGGATGCCCGCCTACTTCGACTTCTGCTCCCTCCACACCACGCACGGCAGGGCCATCGCCTTCGCCACCGGCGTCAAGGCCGCCAACCCCGACCTCACCGTCATCGTCATCTCCGGCGACGGCGACGGGGCGGCCATCGGCGGAAACCACTTCATCCACGCCGCCCGCCGGAACATCGACATCAACGTCGTCATCTTCAACAACCTCATCTACGGCATGACGGGCGGACAGTACTCCCCCACCACCCCCGCGGGAGCCTACGCCTCCACCGCCCCCTACGGAAACTACGAACCCCAGTTCGACTTGTGCGCCCTCGCCCGCGGCGCCGGGGCCACCTTCATCGCCCGGAGCGCCCCCACCAACTCCGCCCTCCTCGAGAGCCACATCGCCAAGGCCATCACCCACAAGGGCTTCTCGCTCGTCGAGGTGCTCAGCATCTGCCCGTCCGTCTACAGCTTCTACAACAAGGCCGGCAACGGTCCAAAGATGTTCAAGGACCTCCGCAACTCCATCATCCCCGTCGAGCGCGCGAAGGCCCTGCGGGAGAAGGGCGAGAAGGTGGACAAAATAGAGATCGGAATCCTCCACAGCGAGGAAAAACCCGAGTTCGTCGAGACCTACTTCTCCCGCGCGGGCAAGGAAAAACCGCCCTTCAGCCTCCACCTCAGCACGCTCGAGCTTTAGGAGGACCGATGAGATTCGACAGGAAACCCGACGAGAGATTCGAGATTCGCCTCTCCGGAACCGGCGGGCAGGGCATCATCACCGCGGGCATGATCCTCGGCGAGGCCTGCGCCTTCTACGCCGGCCTCAACGTTTGCATGACCCAGAGCTACGGCCCCGAGGCCCGCGGCGGCGCATGCAGGGCCGAGCTCGTATTCTCCGACGAGGAAATAGACGCCCCCAAGCCCGAGAAGGTGGACCTCTTCCTCGCCATGTCCCAGCAGGCCTACGACAAGTACAAGCACGCCGTCAAGGAATGGGGAATCGTCATCGTCGATTCCTCCATCGTCAAGTACGACTCCGCCAAGAACCTCTTCCCCCTCCCCTTCACCACCATCGCCCGCGAGAAGGTCGGCTTCGCCGTCACCGCCAACATAGTGGCCGTCGGCTTCATCGCCGCCCTCACCGGCCTCGCCGACTACGAGGCCATGAAGAAGGTCGTCGCCCGCAAGGTCCCCCCCGGCACCGAGAAGACCAACTACAAGGCCCTCCGCCTCGGCTTCGAGGCCGCCGCCGAGCCCGTCTCCACCGCCGGAATCCCCATAGACGGCTACATCTCCACCGACGTCCTCACCGTGGACCCCGACGTGAACATCCGCGACGCCGTCAGGAAGATGCTCGACGCGGGCACCGAGATGGTCCTCGTCACCGAGGGCGGGAAGCTCGAGGGCGTCTTCACCTTCTTCGACACCATCAAGGCCCTCGCCCGCGGCAAGAAACCCGGCCGCACCCCCGTCCGGAAGTTCATGTCCCGCAACGTCGTCACCTGCTCCCGAGACTCCACCCTCGGCCAGGTCCTCATCCTCATGGAGGAAAACCGCTACAAGAACATCCCCGTCGTGGACGAGGACGGCAACCTCGTCGGCATGGTCTCCTACTACAGCGTCCAGGACCGCGAGGACCGCGACATAGCCCTCAAGGAAAGCGTGGACTTCATCAACGCCACCCGCACCCTCCTCACCGGAGACCGCTGGTCCGCCCTGAAGTCCATCGCTTCCAGCGTGCCGCGCGTCTCTCCCGATACTCCCGTCTCCGAGATCGCCGCCAAGATGTCGCTCCGCCGCGCCGACAGCGTCATCGTCGTGGACGAAGACGACAGGCCCATCGGAATCCTCACCGAGCGCGACATCAACAGGCGCGTCGTCGCCAGGGGGCTCGACCCCGAAAACACCCCCGCCTCCAAGGTCATGACGAAACGCCTCGTCACCATCTCCAACAGGGCCACCATCACCGAGGCGTTCGAGCGCATGGTGAAGGGCGGCTTCCATCACCTCCCCCTCGTCAACAGCAAGGGCAAGCTCCGCGGCGCGGTCTCCCTCGCGGACATAGCCCACATCATCCACTCCAGGTACTACCTCTACGAGACCATCGGCGAGGACCAGGTGCCGCCCTACGAGGACTGAACGTGAACCCCGTCCGAATCCAAAACCGTAAGGAGGAGACGTGAGCGAGCAATACAATGTGGAAGAACTGCTGGCGAAGGCGCGGAAGCCGTCCGAGGACGCCATGAAGCTCCACCCCTTCTACAAGGGGAAGATCGCCACAATCCCCAAGTGCTGCATCCGTGACTTCAACGACTTCGCAATCTGGTACACACCCGGCGTGGCCGCCCCCTGCAGGGAAATCCACCGCGACCCCGAGGCCGTCTTCGAGCACACCAACAAGGCCAACCTCGTCGCCGTCATCAGCGACGGCACGCGCGTCCTCGGCCTCGGCGACATCGGCCCCGAGGCCGGGCTCTCAGTCATGGAGGGCAAGGCCATCCTCTTCAAGTACCTCGGCGGCGTGGACGCCTTCCCCGTCTGCCTCGACACCAAGGACCCCGACGTCTTCATCGAGACCTGCAAGATACTCCAGCCCTCCTTCGGCGGCTTCAACCTCGAGGACATCGCCCAGCCCAAGTGCTTCCGCATCCTCGATACCCTCCGCGCCGAGTGCCGCATTCCCGTCTGGCACGACGACCAGCAGGGAACCGCCGCCGTCACCCTCGCAGGCCTCATCAACGCCGTCAAGATCGTCGGCAAGCGCATGGAGGACGTAAAGGTCGCCTTCATCGGAGCGGGCGCCGCCAACATCGCCATCGCCCGCGTCGTCATCGGCGGCGGCGTGAGACCCGAGAACATAGTGATGACCGACAGCAAGGGCATCCTCCATCCCGACCGCGAGGACAAGGACGTGCTCCGCGAGCGCTTCCGCGAGAAGTGGCACATCGCCGAGACCACCAACGCCGAGGGCAAGACCGGCGGCAGCTACGAGGCCGTGAAGGGCTCCGACGTCATCATCGCCCTCTCCCAACCCGGCTCCCTCCGGCCCGAGTGGATCCGCGAGATGGCCGACGACCCCATCGTCTTCGTCTGCGCCAATCCCGTCCCCGAGATATGGCCCTGGGAGGCCAAGGCCAACGGCGCCCGCATCGTCGCCACCGGACGCTCCGACTTCCCCAACCAGGTCAACAACTCCCTCGGCTTCCCCGGCATCTTCCGCGGCGCGCTCGACGTCAGGGCCCGCACCATCACCGACGAGATGTGCATCGAGGCCGCCCGCGCCATCGCCGAGATCGCCGAGAAGAAGGGCCTCCACGAGGACTACATCGTCCCCAACATGGACGAATGGGAGGTCTTCCCCCACGAGGCGGCCGCCGTCGGCTACAAGGCCGTCGAGCAGGGCGTCGCCCGCCTCCGGCTCTCCCGCGACGAGATATACAAGATCGCCGAGGAGACCATCCGCCACTCCCGCGAACAGGTCCAGTTCCTCATGAAGGAAGGCTTCATCAAGATGCCCTGACCCCGCCCCTTTCTCCGCACATCCGAGGCCCTTCCCGTGAAGGGCCTCTTTTTTTCGGCATCACTTTCCCCCCCT
>QNBY01000180.1 GCA_003644275.1 Planctomycetota bacterium | reverse complement strand
CTGGTCGGCCGCCCAGGGGTTGGGGGGAATGTGGGAGGCGTGCAGCACGGGGAGGCGCTCCGGCACGGCGCCGAGCGGGTTCGAGTAGCGGACGGAGTCCGAGGGGACGGTGGAGGGGGCGGGGCCGGCGAGCAGGCCGAGCGCGGCCCAGAGCAGCAGGGCGAGCGACAGGAGGAAGAGGAGTCGCTCGAGGTTCAGCCAGCCCATTCTGAAGTCACGTAGTTTTTCCATAGGCGTCTCCTAAAACCCGAGGGGGTTCTTCTTCTTGGTCTTGGACGGAGCGGGCGCGGCCGACGACGGGAGGGGAGAGACGGCCGGAGTCCCGGAAGGAACGGGCTTCGCCGTGGCGGGCGGAGGCTCGACGACGGGCTCGGCCCCGCCCTCGAAGGCGAAGAGGAGCATGGAGACGGAGAGATCGCAGGCGTGGGAATAGCCGCTCCGGGAGGGGTGTATGCTGAAGGTCTCCACCTTCAGGTACTTGCCGGGGGTGGAGAGGCGGCGGAGGGCGTCGTAGATGGCCTGCATCCTTCCCTCGAAGGAGACGGAGACTATCTTGCGCTCCACGCTCATGGCGGCGTCCTCGAAGCGTTCCGTGACGGAGGGCTCGTGGCGGAAGGAGAGGACGGTGTCTATCTCGGCATCGCCGAATATCTCGAGGAGGCGCTTGCAGACGGCGAGCCTCATGTAGCGGTCGCGGAAGGCGGCGGCGTCGCCGTGGGGGAGTTCGGGGAAGCCGAGGGTGGCGTCGAAGGGGAAGCCGGGGTAGTTGTCGCGCACGTAGGCGATGACCTTGTTGCGGACGATGGGGAAGTCCACCTCGGGCTGGAGGTGGTTGGCGGCGTCGAAGTCGTCCTCGATTCGGAAGGAGAGGGCCTCGATGAGGGCGGAGCGCTCCTCGAGGACGGCGGAGCGCCTGTCGAGGAGGAGTTTCCTGAGGTCCTCGTAGCTGCGGCCGCCGTCGCCCGCGAGGGCGGCGAGCTTGTTGCGCTTGATGTTCACCACGCGGAGGTCGTCCGCCATCTTGCTCTTCGCGGGGAGGACGAGGACGAAGACGGCCACGGCGGAGAGGAGGAAGGCCGCGGCGAACACTGCGAGGGGGCGGTTTTTGCCGGAGGTCTTCATGGCTTGACGGCTCCCTTCTCTGCGGGCTGGGCGGCTATCTTGTCGGGGGAGAGCCTGCCGTCCTTGCTGACGTAGAAGTAGAGGGTGAACTGGTAACTGCCCGTTTCGGGGGCCACGGGCTTCTTCCTGGAGCGCCGGGACTTGACGACGCGGCGGACGTCGCCCATCTCGTAGCGCTCGACGAAGGGCAGGGCGTCCACGCGGCCCGCGAAGAGCTTGAGGATCTGGGCCTGCTGGAGCTCGGGGACGTCCTTGTCCACGTAGCCGCGGACCACGAAGCGGTAGTCGGGATTGGTTCCGGCCTTCGGCCCGGTGACGCCGCTCTGGGAGACGGCCTCGAAGCGGACCTCGAGGAGCTTCACCGTCTCGGGGACCGCCTTGGGGAGAGGAGCGAGGAAGCGCATGACGAGCGGGTTGAACCAGGAGTAGGAGGCGAGGACGTTGAAGCGGCGGGTCTCGAGGGAGACGGAATCGGCGAGGCGGGCGAGTTCGGCCTCGCGCTCGGACGCTATGCGCTCGGTCTTCACCATCTTCTTGCGGGCGTCGGCGATGGAGCCCGCGCGGGAGGAGACGCCGAACCACATGAGCACGGCGGCGAGGAGCACGACCGCCGAGGCGAGGTAGGCGTATATGTCCGCCTGGAGGAAGCGCCGGCGCTCGCGGAGGGTGGCCGGCAGGAGGTTTATCACGCCCTCGACGTTGCGGGAGGCCAGGTAGGCGAGGGCGAGGGCGGTTGCGAACTCGGTGGGGACGTCGCGCTTGTCGGGGGGGACGTTGGCGGAGTCGAAGACGGAGAAGACGTCCCAGTACTCCACGGGGACGCGGAAGGAGGACTGGAAGAACTCGAGCAGGCCGGGGAGCTTCGCGCCGCCGCCGCTGAGGATTATGCGGTCCAGTTTGATGTTCTTGACCTTGGTCTGGACCATGGCGAAGCGTATGGCGGAGTCGCAGGCGAGGCGGAGCTGGTCGGCGGCCTGGCTGAGGGCGCGGCTGAGGTTGGCGGGATAGCGGGGGTCGTTGCGGAAGCGAATGCCCTCCGAGGCCACGAGCTCGTCGAAGCCCTCGCGGAACTCGGACATGCGGGAGGGACGCCTGCCCTCGACGATTATCATTCCCTCGGCGAGCTTGATTTCCTCCGCCACCTCGGGGATGACGCCGAAGGCCTGGGCGACGGCGTCGGTGAAGTTCTTGCCGCCTACGTTGAGGGTGCGTGCGAGGACGAGGTTGGAGCCCATCATTATGGCGACGTCGGTGGACTCGGCGCCGATGTCGAGGAGGAGGACGGTCTCGCCCTCGGAGACGGCGCGGGTGTCGGCGGCGAGGCGGTGGAGGGCGAGGCTCTTGGGGACGATGCCGCGGAGCTTGGCCTTGGCGGCCTCCATGAGGCGGGCATCCTCGTCGAGGTCGGCGGCGCGGGCGGTGCCGACGAGGGCGAGGCGGGAGGGGGTGTCGCGCGGGAGGTCGAGTATCTGGTAGTCGGTGACGGTTTCCTGCTCGATGCCCTTGGCGGCCTCGGCCTGCTCGAATTCGAGGAGCTTCCGTATCTGGGCGTCGCCGACGGGGGGGACCTCGACGAAGCGGAAGATGACTTCCTTGCCGGCGAGGCCGAGGACGCAGGCGGAGGGCTTGATGCGGTGGGTCTGGAGGAGCCTTCCGATTACGGCGGAGCATCCCTGGACGTTGAACTCGTTGCCGCGCCTCTTCGCCAGGTTGCCGAGGCGTTCGGAGGCGACGGCCTCCACCACGAAACGGCCGCCGACCCGCCGGAGGCTGGCTATCTTGATGTTCTGGTTGCCTATGTCTATTCCGACGAAGGATTGAGCCATGCACACGCTCCCTTGATGAGTGGAGACTTCAATAATACGCTTCTCTCATCGGTGTTCAATCTCGGAGGGCAAACGATGTGCCAAGGGGGCCGGAGGGCGGCGGGGCGGCGGAAAGGGGGAAACGGGGGGCGGGAAGGGGCGGATGTGTGGAAAAATGGAGCAGCGGTGGCGACGGGTTGAGCAGGGGCGGCGCGTTGCCGCGGGGGGAAAGGAGGCTATAATCGCGCGGCAAGAAAGGACGGCGAAATGACCGAGATACGCGTCGGAGTGGTCGGCCTGGGCTACTGGGGCCCGGTCCTGGCAAGGAACTTCGCGTCGCATCCGCGAACGAGGCTCGCCGCTCTCGTGGACAGGGACCGGGAAAGGCTCGAGGCGGCGGGCGGCGCGTTCAAGGACGTTCCGCTGTTCGCGGAGATGGAGGAATGCCTCGCGCTCGTGGACGCGGTGGCGATCGCCACGCCGGTGAGCAGTCATTTCGCGCTCGCGCGGGCGGCGCTTGAGAGCGGCAAGCACCTGTTCATAGAGAAGCCCATGGCCCGGAGCTCGCGGGAGGCGAGAGAGCTCCAGCGCCTGGCGGACGAGAAGGGCCTTGTGATAGCGGTGGACCACCTTCTTCTCTACCAGGGCGTGGTGAGGAAGGTGAAGGAAATAATAGAGAGCGGGGAGCTCGGGGAGATACTCTACTACGACAGCGTGCGGGCCAACCTGGGGCTGTTCCAGCAGGACGTGGACGTGGTGTGGGACCTTGGGCCGCACGAGTTTTCCCAGATGATCTACCTTCTCGGCGAGCCCGAGGACGGGATGCTCCCGGTGGGGGCGGCGCACTACCCGGCGGGGCTCGCGGACGACGTGCACGTGCATTTCCGCTATCCCGGCGGCGTGGTGGCGAGCGTGTACATGTCGTGGCTTTCGCCCTTCAAGAGGCGGATGACGGTGATAGGGGGGAGCCGGAAGATGCTGGCGTTCAGCGACCTGTGGGCGGAGGAGGAGATAAAGGTGTACGAGAGGAGCGTCCGTGCGCGGAAGGAGGGCGAGGGGTACGCCTACGAGTACGAGCGGGGCGG
>QNBY01000179.1 GCA_003644275.1 Planctomycetota bacterium | reverse complement strand
CGCCACATAAACGAGATAATACGCGAGCGCATGGGCTACTACGACTACCCGCAGCCCCGCCGCTGACGCCGCGTCCCTTCGTCTATCCCTTCAGCAGTTCCTCGAAGCGCTTCTTCGACTCCGCCGCCACCGCGTCGTGAAGGGAGTTGCCGTGCGAGTCCATGGTGACCAGGCACGGGAAGTCGGCGACCTCTATCACCCAGAAGGCCTCCGGCGTGCCGAACTCCGGCTTGATCACCTCCACCACGCGCTTCACGTTGCGGGCTATGAGCGCCCCCGCCCCGCCTATGGCGTGGAAGTACACGCTCGTGTTCTTGCGGCAGCCCTCGAGCGTCCTCGGCCCCATGCCGCCCTTGCCGATGACGCCCGCGAGGTCGAACAGCTCCATCACGTCCGCCTCGTATATCTCCTCCCTTATGCTGGTGGTGGGACCGGCGGAGACGAACCGCCACTCGTCCCCTTCCTTGCGCACGATGGGACCGCAGTGGTAGATTATGCCGTTGCGGAGGTATCCCTCCAGCTTCTCCAGCACCGCCGCTTCCGCCTCGTTGCGCGTCTTGACGAAGTTCTCCACCAGGTACTTGTGGGCCATGTCGCGCGCGGTGACGATGATCCCGTTTATGAGCACCGCGTCCCCCGCCTTCAGGGACGCTATGGTGTCGTTGGGTACTGGCGTGGTTATCTTGATGGCCATGGTTCACCTCACTGAGTGACGCGGTAGTTGCCTTCTGCATCGAACACGGCCGAGGCGCGCCGGGAGGCCCAGCAGAAATAGGCCACCGATACGAAGAAGCTGGCGGGGTGCCTGTGGGCGTAACCCGCCTTCACCGCGAGGACGGTGTTCTTGCCGCCGAACCCCATGGGGCCTATCCCCAGCTCGTTGGCGGCTTTCTTTATCCTCTCCTCCAGCTCCGCGAGCCTCGGATCGGGATTCACGTCGTCTATGGGCCTCAGCAGCTGCTTCTTGGCGAGCGACAGCGAATGCGCCCTGTCTCCGCCTATTCCCACGCCCACCACCGCCGGGCCGCATCCCTTGCCCTGCGCGTCGAATACGGCCTTCAACACCACCTTGAAGACGCCGTCCAGGTCGCGCCCGGCCTCGAGCGTGCGGTCCGGCAGGCTGAACTGCCCGCTGACGTTCTCGCTTCCCCCGCCCTTCAGAAGCAGGTCTATCCTGAAGCCGGGGCCGTCCACCTCGCTGAAGTATATGGTGGGTATCCCTATGCCGACGCAATTCCCGGAGTTCTTGCCGGACACGGAGTCCACCGCGTTCGGCCGGAGTATGGCCTCGCCGGCGGCGCGGGCCACTGCGGCCTCTATCTCGCGGCGCATGCGGCGGAGCGACCAGCCCGCCGGATGCTGCACGAAGAAGGTCGGCCACCCGGTGTCCTGGCAGATGGGCACGGAGTGCTCGGCGGCTATCTTCACGTTTTCGAGTATCGCGTCGAAGGCCATTCGGGCGTTGCTTCCCTCCTCCTCGCGGTCCCGGGCGTCGCGGAGCGCTCGGACCACGTCGGGCGGCAGGACGGTGGCGGCCCGTTTCACCACCTCGAATGCGGCCTGTTCCACTGAGAACTGCATGTACACCTCCCTTTCATACCGCAATTTTATTCTCGATTGAGCGCGTGCAAGAAACCGGCCTCGCTTGCACATGCCGAATCGGCTGTACAATCATGGCGCGGGTCGGGGCGTGGCGCAGCCTGGCAGCGCGCGTGGTTTGGGACCACGAGGTCGGCGGTTCAAATCCGCCCGCCCCGACCACCTCTCAACCGGAAGCGGTGGACCGGCCGAACGGCGAAGACTCCGCCGGACGCCCGCGCCGTCCCGCCGCTCGATACCAGGGGAGGCCCCATGAAGCCGATTACGCGCGCCGTCCTTTCCCTCCTGTTCCTCTCGTTTCCCTTTCTGCTCCTCCAGACCGGTTGCGGTAAGAAGGGCGACAGGCCCCTGCCCCCGCCCAACGCCGCCTTCCGCGTCATCGAGCTCCCCTGCCCCGCCGGGAAGACGTTGACGGTCGCGGTATGGTATCCCACCGCCTCCCCCGCCCGCCCGTTCCGTTACGCGGGCTCGCTGGAAGGCAATGTCGCCCCCGGCGCTCCCTTCTACGCCGGACTGGCCCCCTGCCCTCTCCTGGTCTTCTCGCACGGCTACGGCGGCAGCGGCATAAGTTACGTCTATCTCACCGAGGCCCTGGCGAGGCTGGGCTGGGTGGTGGTCGCCCCGGACCACCACGATCTCCAGAGCGCGGTGAGGATAAAGGGCGGAAAGCCGAAGGATTTCGACGCGAGGAAGTTCTTCCGGGAGGTGATGAAGATAGCCGCCGCGGGACCGGCCGAACGCTCCGCCTACCGCTACAGGATAGACGAGATGCTCGCCGTGCTCGACGGCATGTTCCGCTCCGATTTCGCCCCCTTCCTGAGGCGTGACCTCGTGGCGGTCGGTGGCCACTCCATGGGCGGCTTCTCCGCAACGGGCGTGTGCGGCGCATGGGAGAACTGGAAAGGCGGAAAGATACGCGCGCTCCTCCTCCTTTCCACCGCCTCGACCGCCTGCCGCTACACCCGCGCCGAGCTCTCCCGCGTGAAGGCGCCCACCATGCTCTTCATGGGAGAGAAGGAACGGATGCGTGCCAGGAAACACTCAACCGTGGGCCGGCTGCACGCCTTCCTCTACGGCGTTTTCCCCCCTCCCAAGTATTTCCTGGAAGTGCGGAACGGCAACCATTTCACCTTCAACGATTACATGGGGGAGTCTAAGCTTCTCGGGCGCGTCCTGGGAGGAAACCCGGCCCAGCACGAGGTCATAAGGCGCTATTCCGCCGCTTTCCTGGAGAAATACGTAATGGGAAGGGGGGAAATACCGGCCGAGCGGGACCCCATGCTCACCCGCCTGCTGTTCGACACCGGGGAATGAGCGCAGGGGGGCGGCTCTCAACCGGCTTCGGTCTTGGGCGTCTTCTTCAGCCACCGGTGGACGGTCCGCTTCGAGACGCCCAGCGTGAACGCTATCTCCGAAACCGGATAGGAATTCCTCCTCAGCCAACAGGCGTACCGCTGTTGAAAGTTTCCCCCGCCGTCTTTCCTTTCCCGCGGGTAGGTGAACGTCTTGCCGCATCTCTTGCAGGCGTAGCGGATCTTCCCGTTCTTCGTTCGGGCGTGGATGATGATGTTCTGCTCTCCGTCCACCTGCGAGGGACAGAGCTCATTGGGGCATCTCGGTCTGTCCAGCTGCATACGGACTCCCTTCGGACGACGCACGCGCGGACCGGGAACACCCGGGCCACAGTATAATCGGTCGGGAAGGGAAAAAGGGAAAAAAAACGCGGCTCCGAAAAAGACGGAAGGCGGAGCGCTACTTGCCGCCCCCTTGCGGAGCCGGAGAAGAAGCGCTTTCGCCGCCTTTCTCCGGCTCTCCCGGCTTTTTCGCTCCTTCTTTCTTCCGCCCGTTTTTCTCGAGCGGCGGGAGCCTCTCTTCCTTGTCGGAGCCCTCCTTGTAAACCCACGGCCGGTATTCGTGGTTCCGCTTGCGGATGACCTCCATCCTCACGATGCTGTCGCCCTTCTCCAGCTTGCGGAACACGTCCTGCCCCTTGATTATCCGCCCGAAGCAGGTGTAGCGCCCGTCCCACATGGGCATACGGCGGTAGGCGAAGAAGAACTGCGAGCCCGCCGTGTCCACCCCGGAATCGGCCATGCCCATCACTCCGAAGTCGTACTTCCGGTCGTTCACCTCGGCCTCTATCCTCCAGCCGGGGCCGCCCGTCCCGTTTCCTTTGGGATCGCCTCCCTGCAGCACGGCATTGGGCTCGTGGCGATGGAAGGTGAGCCCGTTGTAGAACCCCTTCTCCACGAGGTAGATGAAGTTGGCCACCGTGTTGGGCGCGTCGTCCTCCCACAGCTCCACCACCATCTCGCCCTTGTTGGTGACTATCTTGACCAGCGGGAGGGGCTCGCCTTTGCCCTCCACCTTGTACTTGGTGCGGTGCGGCTTCTTGGGCTTGTTCTCCGTTACCTTTTCGGGAGGTCTTCCGGT
>QNBY01000178.1 GCA_003644275.1 Planctomycetota bacterium | reverse complement strand
TTCAACGACCGCAGGTCCAACACCCGGCAGGACACCCCCTCCTTCTCCAGCTCGCGCGCCGCTTCGAGGCAACGGTGCAACATCCATGAGTAGGATATCACCGTTACGTCGCTGCCTTCCTTCACGACCTTCGCCTTCCCGAGCGGCGCGGCTTTCGCCTCGTCTCCCAGCTCCCCCTTCGCGCCGTACAACTTCTTGTGCTCCACGAACACCACCGGGTTGTCGTCCCGGATGGCCGATATGAGCATACCCCGCGCATCCTCGCAGAACGCGGGCGCGACCACCTTCACCCCCGGTATCTTCGCCGCCCACGACTCCAGCGACTGCGAGTGCGTCGCCCCGTAGCCGCGCCCCCCTCCCGTAGGCGTCCGTATCACCATCGGCACCTTCACCGCTCCCCCGTACATGTAGCGGTACTTGGCCGCGTGGTTCAGAAGCTGGTCGAAGGCCAGCGTGATGAAGTCCATGAACATTATCTCCATCACCGGCCTCATCCCCGTCATGGCGGCCCCGGCGCATATCCCCGTCACGGCCGCCTCGGATATGGGCGTGTCTATCACCCTCTCCGGCCCGAACTCGTCCAGAAGGCCCCGCGTCACCTTGAACGCGCCTCCGTAGGCCCCTATGTCCTCGCCCAGGAGCACCACCCGCTCGTCGCGGGCCATCTCGTGCCTCAGCGCTTCCCTTATCGCTTCCCAGTAGTAGGCTTCCCGCACGTCGCCTCCCTCTTGTTCGGTCCGCCGCATTATACCCGTCTTGCGAAAACCGCGCGCCTCCCTGTGGTTTGAAGAGGATGCGCGAGATGGTAAAATGTCCCCGGCAACCATACGGGAGGTGTCATGCCGAGACCCCTTGCCGTCCTGCTCGTGGTGTTCCTGCTGTGCGCCGCTTCGCTCCGACCCGCGGGCTCGGGCGAGGACGATCCGTCCGCCGCCTGGCGAAAACCCCTCGGGCCGGAAGAAATGGCCGCCTTCAACACCGCCCTCGAAGCGGCCAACCTCACCATGGACGACTTCTCCTTCCAGCGCAGGATCGAGCAGCCCTTCACGCTTCCCACCGTCGCCCGAATGATAGACGAACCCCTCTACTGCGCCGAGCTGGCCGACGAGGTCTCCCGCCGCCTGTTCCGGGCGGCCCTCCGGCCCCACGAGGCCCTCGCCTACCTCGCCCCCATGCTCGAGGCCGCCCTCCCCGACCTCCCCTTCACGGACGACCCGGCGCTCGCCCGCCGCCGGATACTCGACTCCTTCCAGGGCGACGAACGCCGGGAGGCGCTGGCCGCCCTCCGCCGCGCCGAGCGGGAGCTCCCCGCTCCCCTCGCCGATTCCTTCTCCGTCCTCTTCCTCGCCGCGAGCACGGCCTCCCGGCTCGCCGCAACCGCCCTCTCCGACCTCACCGGCGATGAGAGGGCCGCCCTGCTCGCCGTCATGCCCACCGTGTACGGCGAGACCGACCCCGCCTTCGTCCCCGGCTGGAAGGCCCCCGACGGCCTGTCGCTTCTCTCCGTGCTGAAGGCGGCCGACAAGGCGGACCTCGGCGCGCTCGCGGCCGCCGCGGCCGTCCTCTCCCGCGCCGTCAGGGCCGAGGCCGACCGCCTCTCCTCGCTCGACCTCTCCGCCCTCTCCGCTCCCGTCCGCATATCCACGCCGCTCGGCGACTTCCTCTTCGGACCCCCCACGGACGACACCTACGCCCGCTACGCCCCCTTCGTCGTCGAGACGGGCGGCGACGACTGCTACCGCTTCCCCGCCGCTACCGCCGTCATGCCCGCCCCCGGCGCGGTCGCTCCCGCGGGCCGGGCCGTTTCCTTCCTGCTCGACCTGCACGGCGACGACCGCTACCTTCCCCCCTCCGGCTGGGGCTGCGGCTTCGCCCTCGGCGGCGCGGCCGTCCTGCTCGACGCCTCCGGCTCCGACACCTACCGCTGCGGCGCGCTCTCCGTGGGAGCGGGCCTCGTGGGCGTCGGCATCTTCATCGAGGGCGCGGGCGACGACCTCTACTTCGGCGACGACTTCAGCCAGGGCGCGGGATTCTTCGGCATCGGCCTGCTCGCCGACTCCTCGGGTTCGGACATCTACCGCTCCACCCGCTTCTCCCAGGGCTTCGCGGGCGTGAAGGGCATAGGCGCCCTCACCGACGACGCGGGCGTGGACGACTACTTCGCGGGCGGCAAGTACCCCCACGTGCCCCTGCTTCCCAACGACTACCAATCCCTCTCCCAGGGCTTCGGCTACGGCCTGCGCAACACGGCCGCCGGCGGCATCGGCGTCCTCTGCGACGCCTCCGGCAAGGACACCTACACCGCCGACGTCTTCGGCCAGGGCGCGGCCTACTGGCTCGCGGGCGGCATACTCGTGGACGGCTCCGGCAACGACGTTTACACCACCACCCAGTACGCGCAGGGCGGCGGCATACACCTCGCGGCGGGCATCCTGCTCGACCGCGCCGGGCGCGACCACTACTACAGCCGCTACGGCGTCGGGATGGGCGGCGGGCACGACCTCGCCGTCGGCGTCCTCATCGACCAGGACGGCACCGACTTCTACCAGGGCAGCGGGATAACCCAGGGAGGCGCGCACGCCAACGGGATCGGCCTCTTCTTCGACTGCGGCGCGGGCTCCGACGGCTACAGCGGAATAGGCGACTTCCTCCAGGGCAAGTCCTCCCAGGACCGCGGCACCGCCGGAATCGCCGTCTTCGTGGACATGGGCGGCGACGACACCTACTCCACCGGCCTGCAGAACGGCGAGCTCCGCGTCAGGGGAGTGTACGGCGTCGCCTACGACGTGCCCGGCCCCGAGAAGGAGGCGAAGAAATGAGACGCGCCGCCTTCCTCGTCCTGTTGCTCCTCCCCTTCGCCCTCCTTCCCGGCTGCGCGCGCAGGGCCGCCCAGGCGCCCCCCGCCGCTGCCTCGCCCGTCCCCTCCGTCTCTCCCGAGAAGACCGCTTCGCCCGCCTCCGGCGGCGAGGCCGAGCGCAAGGTGGAGCTCCCCGACGACGTAACCGCCGCCTCCTTCGACCAGCTCTGGTTCGTCTCCCGCCAGTGGCAGGTGGGCTCCTACATCGAGATAGTCGCGCGCGCCCGCGCCGAGCTCCGCAGGCGCGGAAAGTCCGTCCTCGCCGACGTCATGAAGCAGTTCCCCATAGACGGCGGCCTCGAACAGCGCGCCTTCGTGGACTACTTCCGCTCCCTGGGCGACGACGCCGTGGAGCCCCTCCTCTCCCTCGTCGCCTCGAAGGACGCCCGCAAGCGCCTCGACGCCCTCTCCCTCATCCACGCGCTTCACCTGAAGGCCGCCGTGCCCGCCCTGAAGAAGTACGAGCGCGACCCCGACATCGGCGCGCCCCTCCGCCGCGTCCTCGCCTACCTCGGCGACCGCTCGGTGGCCCCCCTCCTCATCGAGGACTACCGCAAGGCCTCCGGCCTCCTCGCCATGCGGGTGCTCTCCGCCCTCCAGGCGCTCAAGGACCCCGCCCTCGTCCCCTTCTTCACCGAGGAATGCGGCGCCGTCCCCGTCACCCTCCGCCGCCTCGCCCAAAACTCCCTCGTCGCCATCGGCGAGCCCGCCGTGCCGGGCATCGTGAAGGCCCTGCCCGGTTCCCCCCCTCTCCGCTACCGCACCCTGCTCGAGGCGCTGGGCAGAATAGGCTCGCCCCAGGCCGTAGTCCTGCTCGTCGGGGAGACCGACCCCCGCGTGAACCCGGACTGGCGCATCCGTTTCAGCGCCATACGCGCCCTGCAGTTCTGCAAGCTCGACGACGCCCGCAAGAAGACCCTCCGCGCCCGCCTCGCCGCCGAGCCCAACGTGTTCTGCCGCCGCGAGCTGGCGCGCCTTCTCCAGGAGGAGATACGATGGAAGGAACCCCCGCCGAAAACGGCGAAGTGAAGAAGGGCATCAGGTCGGTGGCCGTGGTCGGCACCACCCAGGTGGCGGTGGGCCTCGCGCTGGCCTGTGCGCTGAAGGGCCTTCCGGCCTCCCTCATCGGAATGGACCACGAGGCCATCGCGGGCGCGCGCGACTGGGTGTCCAACTTCTTCGAGAAGG
>QNBY01000177.1 GCA_003644275.1 Planctomycetota bacterium | reverse complement strand
GGCAGGTCGTTGAGCATCTTGAGCTGCTTGTTCAGCCCGCCCGTCAGGTCTATCAGGTTGGAGGGGGACGGGTCGGCGAAATCGTCGGGCGTCAGCTCGAGCACGTTGGCGGGTTTGGCGCCGGGCTCCACCTTCTCCGGTGGGGGGACCTCGACCAGCAGCTTTATGTTCAGCTCGATCCGCCTCGTGTCGCTCTTGTCTATCGGGACGCGGACCACCGTCAGCTTCCTCTCCGACACGAAGGTTATCTCCGCGCTGAATATCTCCCGGTCGGAGAGCGTGTAGCGGAGGTCGGGATTGTAGAACGAGCCCACTATGTTCTTTATCCGCATCTCGCGGATGTAGCCGTTGAAGGTGAAGGTCTTGTCGGCGAAGGTGCCCGCGGAGACGCCGTCGAGGATTATCTTCACCTCCTTGCCCTCGTTGGCGCTGGTGATGAAGACGATCTTGTCCTCGTCGAAGCTGCCGAACTCGCCGTCGGTGGTGTCCTCGTCGAGCGAGAGCGACAGCAGGAAGGTGGTGTCGTCGAGATAGCGCGGGCCTATGCCGGTGATGGCGCCCACCCAGATGGGGTTGGCGGCGCCGGCGCGGCTCGCCGCGAACAGCAGAAGGACGAGCAGGAGGGGGAGGATTCTCTTGGCCTTCACTCATCACCTCCTGAACGTCGCCTTTATGACCCAGCGGACCTCCCTCCCGCCGCGGCGGAAGGTGAGCCTCGCAATGTGCTGTTCCTTGGAGGCGAGGTACCGGTTTTCCTTGGCGGACGACACGAGCCTGCCCTTCTTGTCGTAGGCGTAGCGGTATATCAGCACGTTGCGCCCTTTGTTCGAGTTGTTTATCACGGCGAGGATGAGGATGTAGTAGCGGGAGTCCATGTAGCGGGCGAGCGGGCGCAGGATTATCTGCGAGTCGTCCTTGTTGTCGCTCGAGAGGGCCATCACCTCGTCCAGTTTCGACTTGCCCTTCATGTCCGGGTGCAGCACGACGGACATCTTCATGTCGGCCGACGAGGCCGGGAGGGGCGACGGTTCGTTCTTGTCCTTGTCGAATACGAGCACCTCGGGAGCGCGGTTCATGTCTATGAGCGAGGAAGCGTTCTTTTCCTTCTCCGCCTTGCCGCAACCCGAGAACAGGACCAGGAACAGCAACAGGGCAAACAGGGCGCTCGAGCGGTTCATTTCTCCACCTCGATGTCCTTGTAAAGGGGAAACCGGGCGCACAGCTCCGCCACTTCCGCCCGGATCATCAGATGCTTCTTCGCTGCGGTGGGTTCGGACAGGACACGGTCTATCAGGTCGGCTATCATCTCCATCTCGGGTTCCTTCATGCCGCGGGCGGTTATCGCGGGGGTGCCGAGCCGGAGGCCGGAGGCTATCTGGGGCGGCTTGTCGTCGAAGGGGATGAGGTTCTTGTTCACCGTTATGCCCACGCTCTCCAGCAAGTTGGATGCGTCGCGGCCCGTCAGGTTCTTGGCCCGCAGGTCCACCGAGAACTGGTGGTTGTCCGTCCCGCCGGAGACGACGCGGTAGCCCCGCTCGGCGAGCTCCGCGGCGAGTTTCTTCGAGTTCGCCACCACCTGCCTCGCGTACTCCTTGAAGGACGGCTGCAACGCCTCCCTGAAGGCGACCGCCTTGGCCGCTATCACGTGCATGAGCGGGCCGCCCTGTATGCCGGGGAAGACCGCGCGGTTTATCGCCTTCGCGTGTTCCTTCTTCGCCAGGATGAAGCCGCCGCGCGGGCCGCGCAGCGTCTTGTGCGTGGTGGACGACACGAAGTCGGCGTGCGGCACCGGCGAGGGATGCACCCCCGCCGCAACGAGTCCCGCTATGTGCGCCATGTCCGCCAGCAGGTAGGCCCCGACCTCACGCGCTATGTCGGCGAACGCCTCGAAATCGAGCGTCCTGCTGTACGCGCTCGCTCCCGCTATTATCATCTGCGGCCGCTCGCGCAGGGCTATGTCCCGAACGCGGTCCATGTCGATGAGCTCGGTGTCGGGCTCCACCCCGTAGGTGACTATGTGGTACTTGCGGCCGGAGAAGTTGAGGGGATGCCCGTGCGAGAGGTGCCCGCCGTGCGCGAGGTCCATGGCGAGTATCTTCGAGCCCGCCTCGAGCACCGAGAAGAATATCGCCATGTTGGCCTGCGTGCCCGAATGTGGCTGCACGTTGGCGTAGTCGGCCCCGAAGAGCCGCTTGCACCGCTGCACGGCGAGGTTCTCTATGTCGTCCACCGCCTTGCAACCGCTGTAGTACCTCGCGCCGGGATAGCCCTCGGCGTACTTGTTGGTGAGCACCGAACCCGCCGCCGCGAGCACCGCCCGCGACACCACGTTTTCCGAGGCAATAAGCTCTATCTGCGTCCTCTGCCGCGCCAGCTCCGCCATCGCCGCCATATAGACGGCGGGATCCGAATCCGCCAGGGGCTTCATTCCGGACATCTGTCCCCCTTTCGCAGCCGATTATAGCGGGTTCTGCCCAAAATCGCCAAACGGTTCCTCTCCGAGCCGCTTCATCACCTCGCCCACCAGGTGGAACGATCCGGTCGCCACCGCCTCGCCCCCGCGCGCCAGGAAGGAGCCCACCGGGTCGGGATCGTCCGAGCCGGGCGAGCGCCAGCCTCCCCCCGGCATGGGGACCACCGTAACGGCCTCCGAGCACGCCGGAGCGACGAGCGGGAGCAATTCCTCCGGCCTGCGCGGCGGCGTGCACCCGAACAGCAGGCGCGGCGGCCGCCGGAAACGCCCCCTCACGGCGCGGGCGAAGGCGGCGAGCGAGGCGGGCGTGTGCGCCCCGTCCAGAAGCACCGTCAACCCGTCCTTCCTCACCAGGTGGTTCCGGCCGGGCACCACCAGGGAGGAAAAACCGGGCGGGATCACCGCGCGTTTCCCGGCGAGGGCGGCGGCCCTCTCCGCGGCGCGGCGGGCCAACGCCTCCGAGACGGCGCGGGGCGGATCGGACGGCGAACCCGCCGCCTCGAAAGCGGCCCCTCTCCCCTCCGCGACCGCGCGGGCGGCCGCGAGTTCGGCCTCGCTCAGGGGCCCGCAGACGAGCAAGGCCCCCTTCGAGACTATGTCCGCCTTCTCCGCCGCTATGAGGGCGGTATCCCTTCCGAGGCGCTCCGTGTGCTCCGCCTCCACCGAGGTGAGGACGCAGACGGGGGCCTCCATGAAGCCGGTGGCGTCGCGCCCGCCGCCGAGGCCGCACTCCATCACCGCGACGTCGGCTCCGGCCTCCCGGAAGACCAGCAGCGCCGCGAGCGCCATCACCCCCGCCCAGGTGGGCCTGCCGGGGGCGTCCTCCGACACCGCGGCTATCTCGAGCACCGCCCGCGCCAGGCTCTCGCGCGGCGGCTTGCGGAACGACACCAGCGCCCGCTCGCGCTCGTCCGTGAGGTGCGGGCTCCAGGAAAGGCCGGTGCGGAGGCCGGATTCCTCCAGTATCCTCGCGCAGAGCCACGCCGTGGTGCCCTTCCCGCTGCTGCCCGCGACGTGCACCACCGGGAAGGCCCGGTGGGGGGAGCCCAACCTCTCGGCCGCGTACTGCAGGAAGCGCCTCGGCCCGCCGTCGAGGGGCTCCAGCCTCCTGGCGTAGGGCGAGAGCACTCCCGTTCGGCGTTCGAGCCAGCGGCGCGCCTCGGCCGTTACGTCCATCCCTCAGGCCCGGACGAAAGCCACCTCGTCGAGCAGCGAACCGGGGAAGCCGGGTATCTCCCGCTCGACGCCCACCCGCTTCAGCACTCCGGCCTCCACGTAGGACTGGAACAGGATGTAGTCCGTCTCCGCGAACACCTCCAGCCTGCGCAGCTCGGAGAGCGCGGCGGGCCGCTCGGGCATGTAGGAAAGCAGCCTGTCGCGGTGCCGCGCAAGTAGGTCCTCCCTTTCCTCGCGGAGTTTCTCCAAGAGCTCGGAGACCAGCGCAAGGTCGTAGCCCTGCGAGCCCAGCAGGTCCTGCACCGCCGTGACCGTGTCCGGCACCACCTGCAGGCCCGCGTTGAAGACGTCCCGGTCGAACGGCAGCCCCTTCTCGAGCAGGGCGAGCATCACCGCCTGCTCGAAGGCGTG
>QNBY01000176.1 GCA_003644275.1 Planctomycetota bacterium | reverse complement strand
CTTCTCCATGTAGCCGCAGAACGCCTTGTACAGCTTCTCCCGGTGGTCGTTGCGCTCCATGTCTATGAAGTCTATGACTATCAGCCCGGACAGGTCGCGAAGCATTATCTGGTGCGCTATCTCCTTCGCGGCTATCAGGTTCGTCTTGAGAAGCGTCTCGTCGAGCGACCCTTCCTTCAGGCGGCCGGTGTTCACGTCTATCGCCACCAGCGCTTCCGTCTGGTCTATCACGATGCTCGCCCCGCGCTCGAGCGGTATGTGCCTGCGCGACAGCGCCGATATCTGCTCCTCCACGCCGAAGTAGTCGAATATCGGCACGCGCTCGTCGAAGAACTTTATCTTGTTCACCGCCTTCGGCAGCAGCGCCCGCATGAACTCCCGAACGCGGTTGCAGGTGTTCTCCTCGTCTATGAGGCACACGCTCATGTCGTCCGTGAAGATGTCGCGTATCGCCCTGAGCACCAGGTCGGACTCCTGGTACACCGGCGCGGGCGCCTGGGCGGCCTTCACCGTCCGCTTTATCGCGTTCCACAGCGACCGCAGGTACTTGAGGTCCTGCTTCAGGTCCTCCATCTTCACGTTGGCCCCGGCCGTGCGGACGATGATGCCCATGTTCTCCATCGAGAGCGTCCTGAGCGCGTCCTTCAGCCTCTTGCGCGTCTCCTCGTCCTCTATCCGGCGCGACACGCCCTTCTTGTGCAGCGCGGGCATCAGCACGAGGTAGCGGCCGGGCAGGCTCAGGTAGGTGGTCAGCGCCGGGCCCTTCTGCCCCACGCCGTCCTTGGTCACCTGCACCAGAAGCTCCTGCCCGGGATAGAGCACGTCCTGTATGGTGAGGTCCCGCTTGTCCCCGGTGGGCTTCTTGCGCCTGCGCTTCGGCAGAAGGCCGCGGTAGCCGCCGTCCGGGAAGATGACGTCGCTTATGTGCAGAAAGCCGTTCCGCTTCTCCCCTATGTTCACGAACGCCGCCTGGAGGCTCGGCACTATGTTCTCCACCCGCCCCTTGTAGATGTTGCCGGTGAGGGTGTGCTCGCGGGAGCGCTCGAGGTAGAACTCCTCCAGCTCCTCGCCCCGGCATATCGCGATCCGGATCTCGCCCGGATCGAACACGTTCATGAGCATGTACCTGCCCTTCGGGCGTTCAGTCGGCATCCCTTATCTCCAGCTTCGTCTTCCTTATCGGCACGAGCCTCACGTCGAATCCGTCTCCTACTACCGCCGCCGCTATCTCCCTGGGCCTGGCGGTCCCGCGCCCGGTGACCTTCAGCCTCATGGAGAGCGTGGCCCCTTCCAGCTCCAGCGACTCTATGTAGGGGCGTATGTCCACCGTCCGCTTCTTCTTACCTCCCCGCTCGACCACCCATTCCTCGGCGGCGAGCAGGCGTTCCACGGCCTCGGGCGCGCCCGGCAACGCCTCGGCGGGGAGAACCGCCTCGTAGCACGCGGCCGTCACCACGAAGCTGGCGCGCCGCGGCGGGACGAGCCTCGCCCTGTTCACCCTGATGCCGCGCGGCAGGAAGGCGTTCAGGCGGGCGGCCACCTCGGACGGCTTGCACCACGAGTGGAGCTCCAGCTCCAGCGCCTCCACGTCGCCCGGTATCCCCACGCTCAGCGCGTAGGGGATGGTGATGCGCGGGTGCGGATCGAATCCCTCCGTGAAACGGACGGGGATGCCGGACATCCGCGCGGCGCGGGAGAAGGCGTTCATCACCGCCTGGTGCGGGTACCAGGACGCCGCCTCGTCCCGGCCGAACCGCAGCCTCACCTTGAAGGCCAGCGCGGCGTCTCCCTTGCTCTCTTTTCGGTTGGGACTCGACGTCGGACGCAAGTGCAGGATTATATTGACCTTTCGGCTTTTTCCACCTCTCCCTCCCGTTACCTCCGCCCGGCGCGCTTCAACGCAAAACGTTTTCCGGCTCACAAGGTAGGATAATTGGAGGCGTCATGATGAGAAAACCGCTCCTCTTCCTCCTCTGTCTGTCGTTCTTCCTTTGCGCGGCGCCGCCCGCATCGAACGGCGAGGGCGTTCCAATCCCCCCAGTCCCCAGGGAAATGTTCTCCGACCGCATGTACGGCTTCGAGTACTTCCTCGGTCCGCTGGGGGGCCGAGCCACGCTGGAGAAGCCCTCCGTCGCGGGAGAGGGCGACAGGCTCGTGGTTACCGCCGTCCTCTCGCCCGGCATACTCGAGCACACCGACCTCTCCGCCGGCGATGTCATCGTGGGCGTGAACGGCTCGCCCTTCAAGCCGGAGGAACACGGCGTCTTCGCCCTCATGAGGGCCTACGCCGAGGCGGCTTCCGAGAAGAAGGCCTCCTTCTCCCTGCTCGTCGAGCGGAAGGAAGGGCGCGTAGAGATACCCGTGAAGTTCAAGGGCTTCGGGATGAAGTATTCCCCCACCGCCCCCGCCAAATGCAAGCGCACCGCCGCCATCCTGAAGCGCGCGCTGGACTGGCTCTCGGAGAAAAGGCGGACCTACGACGGCAGCGGTCCCGCCTGTTCAAACAAGAACAATTCCCGCGTGGTGGTGTCTTCGGTGGTCGGGCTCGCCCTGCTCGCGTCCGGGGCCAAGGGCAAGAGCCGCGCCGCCGCCCTGAAGAAGTGCCGGTGCATCGTGCTCTCCCAGGTCGGCAAGGAAGATCTCCTGCCGGACAAGTCCTGGAGCCAGGTCAACTGGAATCTCGCCTTCGGCACCATCTTCCTCGCCGAGCTCTACGCCCGCAAGAAGGAACCCTCCCTGAAGAAGAAGCTCGTGGAGCTCGCCGCTCAGATCGAGGCCAACCAGAAGAAGACCGGCGGCTGGGCGCACGGCATAGGCGGCGTGAACGGCCTGGGCTACTGTGAGCTGAACATAGTGGGAGCCCTGTGCGTGCTCGCGCTCGCCTGCTGCGAGAAGGCGGGCGTGAAGATAGACCGCCGGGTAATCGAGAAGGCCACCGACTATTTCGACCGCTCCACGCCTCAGGGCTGCGGCCTGGGCTATTCGGTGGAGAACCGCACCAACGACGCGGGCCGTTCCGCTCCCGCCGTGCTCGCCTACCAGGTGCTCGGCATGGAGCAGGACCCCTTCCCCGCGAGGCTCGCCAAGCATTTCAGGACCCACCTCGAACAGGTGCGCCACGGCCACGGCACGCCCTCGATGCACCTCGGCCTCGCGGCCATTGCGTCCTGGAACATGGGAAAGAAAGTGTGGGACGCCTTCTGGGAGCGCTACCGCTGGCACGTGCTTTCGGTGCTCGCGCCGGAGGGTTGTTTCACCTGGTTCCCCACGCGCGAGAGCCGCGCCATAGGCAACGGCGACAAGGATATGGGGCTCTGCTGGACGACGGCGTGGAACATCCTTCTGCTCACCGCGCCGGAGAGCAAACTGAAGATTCTCTCCTGCCCCTCCCGCAGGTGAGGGCCGCGCGGCGGGCGGTCACTTCCCGCGCTCTATCCCCGCTATGCGCATGACCTCCTGTATGTCCTTCCAGACGTCCTTCTTCGCCGCCGGATTGCGGAGCAGGTAGCTCGGGTGGTAGGTCACCACGACGGGTATGCCGCGGTAGTCGTGGACCTGCTGGCGCATCACCCTCATCGAGGTGGAGGGGGGCACGTCGAGCAGGTAGCGCGCCGCCACCGCTCCCAGCGCGCATATCACCGCGGGGCGGATTATCTCTATCTGGCGCTCCAGGTACGGCCCGCAGACCGAGGCTTCGAGCGGGGTGGGCGTCCTGTTGCCGGGGGGCCTGCACTTCAGCACGTTCGCTATGTACACGTCCGAGCGGGCGAGCCTCATCCCCTTCTCTATTATGTCCGTGAGCATCTTCCCGGCCCTCCCGACGAACGGGCGGCCCTGTATGTCCTCGTCCCTGCCCGGCGCCTCGCCCACGAACATCACCCTCGCGTCCGGCGCTCCCTCGCCCGGCACGGCGTTCAGGCGGTCGGGGTTCACGTCGCAGCGGCGGCAGTCCTTTATCTCCGCGGCGAGTTCGGCCAAAAGCCTTTCCCGTTCCTCCACCGGCAGGGGTTCGTCCATGAAGTCGCTTTTCTTCAGGAGGCTCATGGTCACTTCCAATCGCGCTTTG
>QNBY01000175.1 GCA_003644275.1 Planctomycetota bacterium | reverse complement strand
CGCTCGCCGCGGTCCTCTTCGAGGAACATGCGGCCGCCGCCTCCGCCGCAGCAGAAGGAGCGGACGCCGGAGCGCTCCATCTCCACTATGCGCTTGCCCGCGGCGCGGACGAGCTCGCGGGGCTCGCGCTCCACGCCGTGGTAGCGGCAGAGGTAGCAGGAGTCGTGGTAGGTGACCTCGCCGGAGAGGGGGGCCTTCAGCTTCAGGCGGCCCTCGGCGAGCAGGCGGGAGAGGAAGACGGTGTAGTGGACGACCTCGTAGTTTCCGCCGAGTTGGGGGTACTCGTAGGCGAGGGTGTGGAAGCCGTGGGGGCAGAAGGTGATGATGCGCTTGACGCCGTAGCCGTTGAGGGTTTCGATGTTTTCCTCGGCCTGCATCTGGAACATGAGCTCGTTTCCGAGCCTTCGGGCGGGGTCGCCGCAGCAGCCCTCTTCCTCCCCGAGGACGGCGAAGGACACGCCTGCGGCCTGGAGGACGCGGACGAGGGCGCGGGCGGCCTTCTGGGCCCGCTGGTCGTAGGATCCGGAGCAGCCGATCCAGAGGAGGTAGTCGAAGGAGGCTCCGTCGGAGGCGCGGGGGACGTCGAGGTCGTCGAGGAAGGCGGCGCGCTCGGCGCGGGAGAGGCCCCAGGGGTTGGACTGGTTCTCGAGGTTTCGGAAGAGGGTTGCGGTCTCCGCGGGGGCCTGCTCTTCCTCCATGGTGAGGTAGCGGCGCATTTCGAGGAGTTTCTGGGGGTGCTCGTTGCCGACGGGGCACATTTCCTGGCAGGCGTAGCAGGTGGTGCAGTCCCAGATGCGGTCGGCCTCGATGACCTCGCCGACGAGGGCCTTGCGCTCGACCTCTTCGAGGGGCTTTCCGGCCTTCTTCGCGGCGAGGAGGGCGGGGGCGGTCTCGAGGAAGTCGTGCTTCATGTCGAGGATGACGAACTTGGGATTGAGGGGCTTTCCGCTGGCGTAGGCGGGGCAGAAGTCCTGGCAGCGGCCGCACTCGACGCAGGCGTAGAGGTCGAGCAGGTGGTGCCAGGGGAACTGCTCGTAGCGGCTCTTGCCGAGGTCGGGGAGCTCGTCGGCCTCGAGGTCTATGTCTATCTTTTCCTGGACGCCGCGGGGGCCGAGGTCGCAGAGGAACTCGTTGACGGGGCAGACGGCGAGGTGCATGTGCTTGGAGTTGGGAATGTAGCAGGCGAAGGCGAGGATGATGAGCAGGTGAGCCCACCACATCACCTTGTAGCCGAGGGCGGCGGAGACGCCCCAGCCGGGGACCACGCGGGCGAGGAAGCCGGAGACGAGCATGTAGCGCTGCTCGTGGAAGGCGCCGGGGTCCATGTTGAACTTGAAGGCCTGCGTGAGGAAGAATGTGACCATGAGGGTGAAGATGAAGAAGATGATGACGGCGCTTTCCGGGCTCGGGTAGGTGAGGGCGTCGGGGCGCAGGACGTAGCGGCGGAAGGCGAGGCCGAGTATCGCCACGGTTACGAGGAGGGCGACGACGTCGAGGAAGGCGTAGAAGGCGGTTCCGACGGCGCTTCCGAAGAAGATGGAGGCGTGGATGCCGCCGTAGCCCTCGACGACGTGGTTTATGGTCCCGAGCACGAAGGCGCAGAAGCCCCAGAACACCACGGCGTGGAGCGTGCCGGTCACGGGACGGCGGAAGAGGTAGTACTGGCCCATGACGCGCTTGAGGAAGACGCCGAAGCGCTTGCCGTAGTCCCCGAGCCTGTCCGACGGCCGGGCGATGGTGAGGTAGGAGATCTTCTGCAGGAAGAAGCGGAGGGAGAGGGCGATACCCGCGAGGAGCACCGCCGTCAGGACGATCTTTTCCGTCATGGGGTTCCTCCTGGCCTCGGGAGGGAGTGGAGGGCGGAGTCGGGGACGCGGGTGAAACCGACTTCCCTCCCGACGTGGTTGAAGGTCTTGGGGTGGAGGAAGGGCTCCATCTCGGGGAAGTGGGGGCCGCCGAGCAGGCCCATCTCGTAGAAGACGCGGGCGAGGAAGGCGTAGCTGGCGCGCCAGGCGCCGTCGTCCACCTTCATGGCGAGGCCGGTCCCGTCGCGGGGGACGGCGGCGATGTAGGAGGCCTCGGCCCCGGTCTTGCCGATGACGCGGCCCTCGCCCGCGCGGGCGAGGGCGGTGCAGAAGCGGCCCTCACCGGCGAGCATGTAGGGTTCGGCGAGCAGGGCGCGGGAGAGGCGGCGGACCGCCTTTGCGAGAGAGGGGTCCTCGATGGAGGAGGGGTCGGCGAAGCGCGCCGCGGCGCGCGCGGCGTGCCTGAGGGGGACGATGAAGGCGGGGACGTCGCAGCCGTCGAAGCCGACGGGGAAATCCTCGTCAATGCAGGCCATGCGGGCGAAGGCGCGCTTGACGACCTTCTGGACGGGGTGGCCCGCCTCGGTGTAGCCCTCGAGGTCGGCCCCGATGTGGACGGCGAGGGCGAGCATCCCGGCGTGCTTGCCGGAGCAGTTGTTGTGGATGGGCGCGGGCTTCTCGCCCTTCCGGTAGAGCTCGTGCCTGGTGGGGGCGTGGAAGGGGGGATGGGGGCCGCAGCGGAGGTAGGACTCGTCGAGCCACGCCTTGCGGAGGATGGAGCGGACGGCTTCCTGGTGGACGGGCTCGCCGCTGTGGGAGGAGGTCATGACGGCGAGCTCGGCGTCGGTGAAACCGAAGCGGTCGGCCGCGCCGGTCTCGATGACGGGGATGGTCTGGAATATCTTGGAGCAGGAGCGGAGGAAGACCGGCCTGTCTATGTCGCCGCCGGACCAGAGGACGTTTCCGTCGGGGTCCGCCAGCGCCCAGGCGGCGCGGTGGAAGGAATCCACGACGCCGTTTCGGACGATCTCGACAATGACTGGGTTTGCCATGAGCGGTCCTTTCACGTCGAGCGGATATTTTACAGTAGCGGGAAGGGGAGACAACTCAAAGAAAAGGGGAGTCCGAGGCGGACTCCCCTTCGGCGCGCGGACGAGGGAGTTTACGCCTTTTCGACCTTGCCCTTCTTGAGGCACTTGGTGCAGATGCGCATACGGCGCACGCCGCCGTTGACCTTGACCTTCACCACCTGGAGGTTGGGGTAGAAGGTCCGGCGGGTTATGCCGGTGGTCTTGAGGCCGAATCCGCCGGTCTTCTTGGGGAGGCCGGTTCTGGCTATACTGTTGCCCTTCGAGGGCCTTTTGCCGCAGATTTCGCATACACGGGACATAGGGCGGCTCCTTTCGCAAGCCCCGGAATGATAAGACGTTTTGGCCGTCTGTCAAGGCGTTCGGGCGGGCGCGGAGACGAGGAGGGAGCGCAGCCAGCGGGGGATATCCGCGGCGGGGCGGGCCTCCATGTCGCGCGCGGCGGAGCCGGTCTCGGAGGAGGGGACCACCCTCGTCCTGACGAAGAAACAGGGGCCGAGGAACACCCTGGCGCGACCGGCCCCGGCGTCGGCCGCCACGGCGAGGGTGAGGCAGGGCCGCGCGACGGCGAGCTCCACCTTCCCGACGCCTTCGACCGGCGGGCGGAAGACGAGGGGAGAGGGGAGGGCTCCGTCGCCCACCAGGGAGGCGAGCATACGCCCGGCCTCGCGGGAGAACTTTTCGGCGGCGGGGGAGAGCCGACCGCCGGTGAGCTCGGCCGCCGCGAGATCGCGGCATCCCTCCACGAAGCGGAGGAGCGTCTCGGCCTCGGGGAGGCGCACGCCGAGGGAATGCAGGGATAGGACGAGGGCGCGAAGGTTCTGGAGCATGGCGCAGTACCAGCCGTACTCGGGCTCGACGAAGACGGCGGGGAAGGTGTAGGGCCTGGAGCGCACGCCGCCGGAGGGCGCGGGGGCGCGGGTGACGGCGGAGAGCATGTACCAGTTGGAGAGCATGGAGAGGGCGCGGCGGAGCTCCCAAGCCTGGATTTCCTGGAAGGGCTGCGAGCCGGAGGGGACCTTGCCGGCGAGCCTTCGCAGGGAGAAGAGCCAGCCGGTCTCGAAGGAGCAGTTCCCGGCGCGCTCGTCGAGGCGAGCGAAGAAGGAGCGTATGCGCTCGAATTCGGCCTTGTAGTTGCGGTAGTTGGTAATCTTCTCGGCGCGGAGCCAGCGTTCG
>QNBY01000174.1 GCA_003644275.1 Planctomycetota bacterium | reverse complement strand
CGCGGCGACGCCCACGTTCTTGAACAGCGAGCCGTACACGAAGCGCCTGTCGCGCTTGAGGTCCACGAGCCTGTCGCGGTAGGCCCAGAGGGCGCGGACTATCTGCTGTTCGTCCAGGTCGGCTATGTCCTCGACGTGCTCGGGGCTCTCGATGATTATCTCGTGGGCCCCTATGCCGTTCATGATGTCGTAGATGCCCTCGCCGCGTTTGCCCAGCGGACCCTCCACCTGGAGGCAGGGGTGGCGGTTGGGAATGACGCGGACCGACCAGCCGGGCGCGTTGCGCTCGCCCCCCTCGCGGTAGGCGATTATCTCCGGCGGGGTGGACGACTCGTTGCCCTCGCAGAACGGACAGAAGCCGCCGTCCTCGGGGTATCTTTCGCCCGTGACGAAGTCCCCCGGCCTCTTGAAGCGTTCCGGCGCTATTATCACCCATCTGCCTGTGACGGGGTCCTTCCTCAGTTCGGGCATCCTGTGCTCTCCTCTCCTGCGTCCTGCCCCGAATTATACTCCATTGAAGGGCGTTGCAACGCGCGCGGGAACACCCGTTGTCCCGGCCGCACCGCAGCGTATAATCCGGCCCGTCCATCGCGCCCCGTCTCCGGCCCCCTTCCTGCGGGGCCGTTCCCGAGGCCCGTCCGCGCAGGGCAACCACGGAGAACCGGATTGCACGAGCACGACCACCCTCACGCACGTTCCGGCGAAAGCACCCATCCTCTCCCGCCGCCCAGCGCGATGGAGAGCGAGCCCGTCCTGTGGTTCGTCTCCATCCTCATGGTGTTGCTCACCTTCCTGTTCGTGACGTGGTATTCCCACGAGGAACGGGTGGTGAACTTCTCCATCTATTTCTTGAGCATAGTCTTCGAGGCGCTTCCCTTCATGCTTCTCGGCACGCTGGTGAGCGGGCTCATAGAGGTGTTCGTGTCGCACGAGCGCATAGCGCGAATGATGCCCTCCCGCGCCTGGGCGGTGCCGATAGCGGCGCTTCTGGGCATCGTCTTTCCGGTGTGCGAGTGCGCCATAGTGCCGGTGGTGCGGAGACTCGTCCGCAAGGGGGTTCCGCTCTCTTGCGCGGTGGCCTACATGCTCGCCGCGCCGACCATAAACCCGCTGGTGACGCTCTCCACGGCGGTGGCGTTCCAGTGGAGCCCGCTCTACTTCGTGGGCCGTTTCGCCGCGGGCTTCGCGGTGGCGGTTGCCGT
This sequence comes from Planctomycetota bacterium, assembly GCA_003644275.1. Classification (GTDB taxonomy): domain Bacteria; phylum Planctomycetota; class B143-G9; order B143-G9; family B143-G9; genus B143-G9. The sequence goes on along the minus strand of QNBY01000174.1, from coordinate 2,867 downwards.
GGCGTGGCTCGTCGGGCTCGTGGTGCCGGAAGGGAGGGGGCTGAAGGATTCGGGTCCCGCGGGCTGCTCGCTTCACGACCACGAGCTGGGACAGTGCGCCATCCACGCCGCGCCCCGCGGTTTCGTACCCCGCTTGAGCGCCGTGCTCGGGCATTCGGTGGCCGACTTCTTCGACGTGACGCGCTACCTCATCCTCGGCGCCTTCATAGCGGCGTTCCTGCGCGCTTTCGTGGACTGGAACTCGCTTCTGTCCATACACTCGAATTCCTTCCTGTCGCCGCTCGCCCTGATGCTGTTCGCCTTCGTGATGAACCTCTGCTCGGAGGCCGACGCCTTCGTGGCCGCCTCGTTCGTGGACTTCTCGTTTCACGCGAAGCTCGCCTTCCTCGTGCTGGGGCCGATGCTGGACATAAAGCTCATCTCCCTCTATTCCTCGGTTTACAAGCCCAGGGCGATAGCGGCGTTGGTGGTGCTCGTGCCCGTCACGGTGTACGTCATGTCCCTCGCGGTGGACCGCCTGCAGGCGCTGTTCTGAGGGGGCACGGATGAAGGAAGCGGAAAGGAAGACCATAACGAGCCGCCCCGTCCTGGTGGGCATGTTCGTGCTGGCGGCCTGGATAGCGCAGCTCACCTGGCTGCTGGCGACCGGCAAGTACAGCATGTACCTGCATCCCCGCTACGCCTTTCTCCCCGCCCTCTCGGTGGTGGTGCTCGCGGCCATGCTGGTGTGGCTGTGGAGCGCGAGGAAGGTGTCCATTCCCGTGGACGAGGACGGCACGCCCTCGGCCGACTACACCGGCGAGCACCACCGGGTGCTGGATCCCCTCCAGCGATACATGCTGCTTCTTCTTCCGTCCATGGTGCTGCTGCTCATGGGCGTGCAGGTGCTGACGGGCACGACGGCGCTGAACTCGGCCTCGTCCTTCGCGGTGAGGAAGCTCGCCTCGGCCGGAGCCGTCGGCCCCGAGGAAGCCCCCCCGCCCCCTCCGTCCGGCAGCTACCACGAGATAACGGCGCTCGACATATACTTCGGCAAGCCGGAGCTCCTGGTGGGAAGGAAGGTGAAGCTCACGGGGATGATGGCCGTGAACCCGCGTTTCCCGAAGGGCATGTACGCGCTGGCGCGGATGCTCATAACCTGCTGCGCGGCGGACGCGAGACCGGTGCCGGTGTTCGTGAAGGGGAGCCCGCCTCCCACCGTGCGGCCGGGTTCGTGGGCGTGGGTGTCCGGCGTGCTGAGGCTCAAGAGAGTGGGCTCGCGGCGGATATATTACATAGAGCCCGACTCCGTGACTCCCGCCGCCCCTCCGGAATCCCCCTATCTCTACTGACCGGGCGGTCTGCCGCCTCCGGCCCTGACGAGCCAGAGCAGGTGCGCGGCCCGCTCCAGCGCTTCGAGGCGTTCCACGGCCTCGCGGAGCCCCTCGCCGACGGCGACCGCTCCGTGCCTCGGCATCACCACCGCGTCGGCGCGCTCCATGGCCTCCCGTACGGACGAGGCGAGTTCCTCGCTGCCGGGGAGCGCGTCGGCGGCTATGCCTATGCCGCCGGGCAGGAAGTAGGCCGTCTCGGTGGGTATCGCCTCCAGCGCCCGGGCGACGTCGGGAACGCCCGCCACGAGGTGGGCGACGGCGCAGTAGAGCGGGTGGGCGTGGGCGGCCGCGGGATGCTTCACGCCCCTTCTCTCCGCGCCCGCGAGGGCGGCCGCGTGGAGCATGAGCTCCATCGAAGGCTTCTTCCCTTCCACGGCGTATATCTCCACCTCTCCGTCGCCCGCGGGAACGCAGAGCACCACGTCGGCCTCACCCATCTCGCCGAGGCGCGAGCCCGAGGCGGTTATGAGAAAAGGTTCCTCCGGCCTGCCGAAGGGCGTGCGGGCGGTTCCGGCGGGTTCGAGGCCCGCGACTATCTCCCGGCCCCTCATGCGGCTGGCGAAGTGGCGGCTCCTTCCTGCGCCGGTGCGCTCGTAGCCCCTTATGAGGGCGTCGGCCGCCTCGGCGTTCACCACCGCGGAGAGGTTCCCGGCCCCGCGCGAGGCCCAACCGGCGGCGTAGAGCTTGGCGCCCGCCACGGCGAATTCGTCCAGAACGGTTCCCGCTCTCATCCTTCCTCCTCTCCTGCGGCCTCCCGTATCGCCTCGGCCACCGCGCGGGGCTCGACGGCGTCCTCTATGGAGAACGGCCCCACGCGGCTACGCTCGAGCTCGATGAGCATACCGCCGCAGCCGAGGGCTTTCCCCAGGTCGTGCGCGAGGCTCCTGACGTAGAATCCCCTCGAACACACCACGGTGAAGCGCACGCGGGTCCCCTCCACCCTGACGTCCCTTATGGCGCGGACCTCCACCGGGCGGGGTTCGAGGCGCACTTCCTCCCCCTTCCGGGCGAGCTCGTAGGCGGCGCGGCCGCTTCTCTTGACGGCGCTGAAGGGGGGCGGAACCTGCATCGTCCGGCCGGTGAAGCGCGCGAGGGCGGCCTCCACCTCCTCGGGAGAGGGCAGGGGGCCTTCGTGCCTCGCCGTGATGCGGCCCTCGGCGTCGTAGCTGTCGGTCTCCACTCCCAGCTCCACCACGGCGCGGTATTCCTTCTCCAGCGCGGCGAGCCTGTCGAAGAGCCTCGTGGCTCTCCCGGCGGTGACGAGCAGGACTCCCGTGGCGAGGGGGTCGAGCGTGCCCGCGTGGCCGAGGCGTCTCAGACGCCGAACCGCCCTGCGGCCGGCGAGGCGTTTTATGCGTTCGAGCAGCCCCGCGGAGGTGAGGCCCCGCGGCTTGTCAAGCACGAACACGCCCGGCACCCGGTTCAGCACCGAGCGGGGGTCCCTGTCGAAGGCGGCGGCTATCTCGTTGAAACCGGGGTCGAGGTCGAACATGG
>QNBY01000173.1 GCA_003644275.1 Planctomycetota bacterium | reverse complement strand
TACCCCGCCGCCAAGGTCCTCTTCACCGCTCACCGCGCGCTCGAGCTCATCACCCTCTCCCAGAAGGTCCTCCAGCACCAGGAATGGACCTCCATACGCTACGGCGAGATAATCATGGCCGGAGACTGGTTCACCACGCTGCGCCAGGCCCTCGACAGGTACTTCGACGTCACCCAGGCGCGCGTCACCGGAACCGTGAAGATGATGCTCCGCAAGGGGAAGTGCACCCCCATCGGCCGCCGCTCCCCCCACACCCTCGTGCCGCCCCCCCATCTCGACTTCCCCGACCTGCTGCGCCCCTCCGACCTCGAGGGCTACTCCCGCGTCTCCGCCCTGCTCAACCGCATAGAGGCCGAGCGCGACCGCTCCGTGCCGCCGGACGCCTCAGACTGATCCCGTCTCTCCCCGCCCGGCCGCGAACAGCACCCGCTGCTTCCTGAACTTGTTCAGCAGCGAGTACACCTTTCCCCCCTCCTTCGCCTCCGCGTAGGCTCGCGCCGTCTCCACCGCCGCCCGCTCGGCGTCCTCGAACAGGTGGAACTTCTCCAGCGCCTCCGCGCCCTCCGGCAACCCCTCGCGCCAGTCCTCCACCTCCCCGGCGTCCGCCCCCTCCGGCAGGAAGTACACCGTCTCCACCGACGACCCCGGTGCGTCATCCACCGGAACCATGAGCCCCTCCATCAGCAGAAGGTCCTCGTCCCCCGGCTCCGTCCTGAACACCACGGCGGACACCTTCCCGAACTCCACCCTCCGGCCGTCCGGCAGCGTCACGCCGTCGCGCTCCACCACGAGCGGCCTCCGCGCCTCCAGGAGCCCCCTCGCGCCGCGCGCCGCCAGCAGCAGGAACAGCGCGCCCCCGATGAGCAGCACGGCGAGCTCCACCTTGCCCTGAGCCTCCAGAAGCCCGCGCGCCTGCTCCGCCTTCGACGCCAGCGCCGCCTCCTCCGCCGTGGAGGAATACGTCTGCAGCAACACGCCGAAGCCTATCACCTCCAGCGCCAGCAGCAGGGCCGCGGTGCGGAACAGTATCTCCACCACGCTGCGCCGGAAGACGAGGGGATATCCGCCTTTCATGCCCTGCATTATAGCCCCCTCTCCGGCCGCGGCGAGCCCCTTTCGCCGGGCCGTCCTCTCCCCGCCCATCCCCTCCGCTCCCCGCGGCGCCCCCTTTTTATTTGACCGGCCGCCTTCAACGGAGCATAATTTAGGCGCGGCCGCCAAAGAAAACCAACGGGAAAGAAAATGTTCCGTCTCACTGTAGAGCAAACGTTCTCCGCCGCCCACCGACTGAGGATTTCGGGCCACAAGTGCGAGAACCTTCACGGCCACAACTGGCGCGTGTGCGTTACAATAGAGGGAAGGGAGTTGCGGGAGGACGGGATGCTGATGGACTTCCACGACCTGAAGGCCCTGGTGGGCGCGGTGGTGGGAAGGCTCGACCACGCCTATCTCAACGACGTGCCGCCCTTCGACCGCCTCAATCCCACCACCGAGAATATATGCCGTCACATCGGCGAGGAACTGGCCGCCCGCCTCCCCCACGGCCTCAGCGTCCACGCCGTGCAGGTCTTCGAGACCGACGGCAACAGCGGCGCCTGGCTCCCAGACTGAGCGGGAGGACACATGCTTTGCGGCAGATGCGGAGAGAAGAACGCCTCCATCCACGTCATCGAGGTGGGTTCCGGCGGCCCCCGGAGCTTGCACCTGTGCTCCTCCTGCGCCGCCGAGATCGGCCTCATGGTGGGGATCGACGCCGACAAGCTCGAGGAGTCCCTCCGCGCCCTCATCGGCGAGGAACCCCCTCCCGAAGCCGAGCAGCCGGCCTTCGAGTCCTGCCCCGACTGCGGCTTCTCGCTCTCCGGCGAGGAAGGCTCCCCCGCCCTCTTCGGCTGCGAAAAAGACTTCGTCCTATTCCGATTCCCCATCCAGAGCCTCCTCCACCGCCGCCACGGGGGCAAGGCTCACAAGGGCAAGAGGCCCGCGTCCGACGGCTCCGCGGCGAGGAAGCAGCAGGCGCTCAGGGCCCTCGAAAAGCGCCTCGAGGAAGCCGTCCGCGCCGAGAACTTCGAACTGGCCGCCGAGATACGGGACCGCATCAGGGAACTGACGTGAACGCCGAACCCGCCGCCCTCACCGGCAGGAAACCCGACTGGTTCCGCCCGCCGCAGGACGGAAAGGCCCTCGTCGCCACGAGGGTGTCGCTGTCCAGGAACCTCGGCGGCATAATCTTCCCGCCGCGCGCCTCCGAGATGACGCTCGCCAACGTGGAGACGCTCCTCCGCCACCGCCTCGAGGAGCTCGGCGATCCGCCCTTCGACGCCTACTTCCCCCTCACCTCCGCCGACTCGCTCGCCGCGGCCCTGCTCCGCGAGCGCCTGCTCCTTCCCCCCCACGTCCTGTCCGGGCCGTCCCGCGGCGTCGCCGTCTCGCCGGGCGAGACCGTCTCGGCGGCCGTGAACCTGCTCGACCACCTCACCCTCGTCGTCATGGAGGCCGGCTTCCGCCCCGACCGCGTATGGGAGCGCGCGGACGAGATCGACGACCGCCTGGCCGGAGCCGTGGAGTTCGCCTTCGACGACGAGTTCGGCTTCCTCACCGTCTCCCCCGAGGACGTGGGCACCGGCCTGCACATCGAGTTCGTCGCCCACCTCCCCGCCCTCGTCCTCACCTCCCAGACGGACAAGGTCGTCCGGGCGCTCTCGGAGATAGGCTTCCGCCTCCTCCCCCTCGCTGAGGGCGGCGCGGGCCACCTCTTCAGGGTGCGAAGCGCCCGCACCTTCGGCCCCGACGAGGGCGAGACCATAGCCGACGTGCTCGAGACCGCCCCCGTCGTGGAGAACTACGAACTGGCCGCCCGCGACTCCCTCTCCTCCCCCGCCAAGAGGATAGTCTTCGAGGACAGGGTGGCGAGGGCCGTCGCCCTGCTGGACAACGCCAGGCTCATGTCCGCCTCCGAGGCGCTCGACGCCCTCTCCCTCGTGGGACTGGGCGCCTCGTTCGGGCTCGCCCCCACCGGTGCGGCCGACCTCCTCTTCCGCCTCTATTTCGACCTCCTGCCCGCCCACCTCCGCCTCTCCGCCGGGCGCGAGACCGACGACACCGAGAGGAAGCGCCTCCGCGCGGACATGGTGAGGCGGGCCTGGAACGGACTCGCCGGCCCCCGGCCGGAGGAGTAGAACCATGTTCGACAAGTTCACCGACCGAGCGAAGAGAGTCATCCGCTTCGCCCACCAGGAAGCCGAGAGGCTCCACAGCGAGTTCACCGGCACCGAGCACATCCTGCTCGGCCTCCTCAACGAGGAAGGCGTGCCCGCCGACATACTCGCCCGCTTCAACGTGGACGCCGCCAAGGTCCGCGAGGAGATAGAGCGCCTCATCTCCACCTCCAGCAAGGCCGGCCCCGTGCGCCCCGAGCTCACCCCGGTCGCCAAGAAGGCGCTCCAGTACGCCGTGGAGGAAGCCCGCGCCCTCGGCCAGGAGTTCGTGGGCACCGAGCACATCTTCCTCGGCCTGCTCCGCGAGAAGGACGGGCTCGCCACCCAGGTGCTCGTGAGCCTCTCCATAGACGTGGACGAGCTGCGCCGCGAGCTGCTCGACTCCATCAAGGACAACCAGCTCACCCTCCTCGACCTCCAGAGCCCCCCCGGCAAGGAGGAGATCGAGCAGGAAGAGGAAAAGGTGTTCAAGCCCCGCGAGAGCGCGTCGCGCACCCCCGCCCTCGATTCCTTCGGCCGCGACCTCACCCGCCTCGCCCGCGAGGGCAAGCTCGACCCCGTCATCGGCCGCGAGACCGAGATAGCCCGCGTGCTCCAGGTCCTCTGCAGGCGCACCAAGAACAATCCCGTGCTGCTGGGCGACGCGGGCGTGGGCAAGACGGCCATTGTGGAGGGCTTCGTGCAGCGGATAGTCTCCGGCGACGCCCCCGAGCTGCTCGCCGACAGGCGCGTCGTGGTGCTCGACCTCGCCCTCATGGTCGCCGGCACAAAGTACCGCGGCCAGTTCGAGGAGAGGATAAAGGCCGTCATGAAGGAAGTGCGGCGCGCCGACAACGTCATCCTATTCATAGACGAGCTCC
>QNBY01000172.1 GCA_003644275.1 Planctomycetota bacterium | reverse complement strand
TCCCTCGAACAGGATACGGGCTCCCCTCGAATGGGCTTCCTCGAGGATGGCGGGAACGTCGGCGGCGTAGGGGCGGAAATAGTCTCTGACGGAGAGGAGGGAGCGGAGGACTTCCTCGTAGGGGGGAGCCTCGATGCCGAAGACGCGCTCAAGTATGGCGCCGGCGGTCTCCACGCTGAGGCGGAGGCGCGCGGCGAGCCTGGCGTCGTCGAACAGGTCGGCCAGCTGTATGCCGGTCCTGGCGACTTTCTCGGCGTAGCAAGGGCCGATGCCCTTTCCGGTGGTGCCGATCCTGGCCTCGCCCGCCGCCCTCTCGCGCGCCCGATCGAGGAGTTTGTGATGGGGGAGCACCAGGTGAGCGCGGAGGCTTATGAAGAGCCTTCCCTCGAGCGACACGCCGCGCGAGCGGAGGGAGTCCATCTCTTCCTTGAGCTCGAAGGGATCGAGGACCATTCCCCTGCCCAAGAGGCAGGAGACGCCGGGATGCAGGATACCGGAAGGGATGCAGTGGAGGAAGAACTTCTCTTCGCCCACCTGCACGGTGTGGCCGGAGTTGGCGCCGCCCTGGAAACGGACGACCAGATCGGCCTCCCCGGAGAATATGTCAACAACCTTTCCTTTTCCCTCGTCTCCCCATTGGAGACCCAGGATCAATTTTGCGGGCATCGTCCATCCAGAGTAAGAACCCCGATGATTATCGGTTCATTTCGCCGCCATTCAAGAAAAAGGCGGGCACGAGGCCCGCCTTGCGAAGCCGGGGCTTCAAGATCCTCAGAGTTCGGACTTGAGCTCCTTGCCGGGGCGGAAGCCGACGGTCTTGCTGGCGGCGATGTTGATGGTCTCGCGCGTGCGGGGATTGAGTCCCTTGCGGGCCTTGCGCTTGCGCACGACGAAGGTGCCGAAACCGACCAGCTGAACCTTCTGTTCCTTGCTCTTCAGGCCCTTCTTGATGTTGCTCAGCACGGAGTTGAGATACTTCGCGGCAGCGGCCTTCGAGCAACCGAGGTCTTCCGCGATCGCCTTGATGAGTTCGCCTTTGTTCACTTCTTCTCCCCCTTTCTGAAAGAGACGTTGAAAAGGTTGCCTTCCGATTCACAGAACATGATACAGCGGAAAAAAGCGGTTGTCAAGCATTTTTTCGGAATTTTTTTCGAATGGGCTTTCCTGGAAGCCGCATATCTGCGAAGATTCAAGCCGACGCCGTTCCAGAACGCCCATTTTTTGCGGGATTCGGCATTGCAACCCCCGAAGAACGCAGGATAATTCGAGGTTACAGGGGTGCCGCGGCGCCCGCCGTCCGCAGGGCGTCGTTTTTTCCCGTCAAGTTTTTTTTACGGCTTTCGGAGGAAAGATGAGAGTGTTCCACATTCCAACCAGGATAATCCACGGAGAGGGCGCTTTCGAGAAGTTCGCCGCCGAACCCGTTTTCGAGGGCAAGAGGGTGGGGCTGTTCCTGTCGGCCTCGGTGTTCGAGCGGTACCCGGAGGTGAGGGCCTTCTGCGACATGGTGGAGAAGGTGGCGCACGAATGCGTGCGCGAGTTCGTCCGCAGCGGCGAGCCGGACCTCGCGGAGACGGAGAGGCTCAGGAGGGTGATCGAGGAGAGGGATCTCGGGCACGTGGCGGCGATAGGAGGGGGAAGCGTGCTGGACGCGGCCAAGGCGGCCTGCGGAACGGCGTGGTCCCCGTACACGCTGGAGGAGCACTTCTTCCACGCGGAGCCGCTCCCGAAGCGGAAGGTGGTCTTCACCGCGGTTCCGACCACGGCGGGCACCGGCACGGAGGTGACGCCGAACGCCGTGCTGTCCGAGCCGGAGAAGGGAGTGAAGCAGTCGCTGCGGGGAAAGACGCTCTACCCGGACACCGCGGTGGTGGATCCCGCCCTCACCCGCGGGCAGCCCATGCACGTGGCGGCGTCCTCCGGGGCGGACGCCCTTGTGCAGGCCATAGAGGCCTACTTCTCGCGCCATTCCTCGCCCATCACGGACGCCCTGGCCCTGGAGGGCGTGAAGCTGTGCGCCGGGGCGCTGGAGGACGCGGTGTTGCGGGACGACCGGGACGCCCGCCGCCGGATGTGCACGGGCAGCCTCATGGCGGGGATGGCGTTTGCGAATTCGAGGCTCGGCGCCGTGCACGGGGTGGTCCATCCCGTGGGAGTGCTAACCGGAGCGCCGCACGGGGTGTGCTGCGCGGTGTTCATGCCCCACGTGCTGGAGCTGAACCGCGAGGCGGCTCCCGAGAAATACGACGTGCTCGAACGTCTCTTCGGAGAGGACCCGGTGGAGCACCTGAAGGCGCTCTTCAAGAAGGTGGACCTTCCCGCCGATCTGAAGGATTTCGGCCTGGACCCGGCCCTGTTCCCGAAGATGGCCGCTTCCTGCATGATGTCGGGCAGTCTCCGGGCCAACCCGCGCGAGATGACGGAAGAGATGCTTGTGGAACTTTTCGAGAAGGTGTTGTAAAATCGGGCTTCGACAAACGAAAGGAGGAATCGGTGATGAAGCGGACGGCGATCATGCTCGCCCTTGCCGTACTGTTCGCCTTTGCGGGGGCGGGATGCGCGAAAAAGAAAGAGAGACCGAAGAAACCGGCGGAGCCCAAGCTGTCGGCGGAGGCCCAAGCGGCCCTCAACGAGGTGCGCGACCTGGCGTCGCGGAGAGTGAGGCCGGAGGAGTGGGAGGAGCACTTCGAGGAGCTCTCCGCGAAGGCGGAGGAATGCGTGGCGAAATATCCCGCGACCGACCGCGACGCGCAGTACTACCTCTTCTACGCCTGCTACAACGCCGGGAAGTACGAGGAGGCGATCGAGAGGGGGACGAAGTTTCTCGAAAGGTACGGCGACGGCAAGCTCGCTCCCGCCGTGGCCTTCCGCAGGGCCTACGCCATGTACCGGCTTCACGACTACCTCGGCGCGGCGGAGGCCTACCGCGAGATAGCCGAACGGTATCCCGAGCATTCCGACCTGGCCCTCTTCAACTGCGGGGTGAACTACTACTACGCGGGAGAGTTCGGCGGGGCGAAGGAAATACTGGCCAGCCTCACGGAAGAGGACGGCGGGCGCTACGCCGCCATGGCGTGGCAGGTGCTCGGCCTCATAGCCTGGAAGGAAGGCGAGACGGCGAACGCTCTGGACTGCTTCTGGGAGTACTTCCGCCGCGACAATACTTCCTTCTTCCAGAGCAGCAACAGGCGCGTTCCCGAGATGGAGAAGGCGCTCAACGAGATACGCGAGAAGGCGGCCTCGCCCGACGAGATACTCCGCTCGGAAGCTATGCTGGCCCAGTTCTACATGCGTTACTACGACGTGAAGACCCGCAGGCGGGCCATCGACAAGGGGAAGAAGTGGATGGAGGCGTTCAAGACGCACCTGGACAGGTTCGGGAACGCCCCCTTCGCCGCCGGTCCCGCCTGTTCCTACGCCTATCTTCTGCTGTTCGCGGAAAGGTCGCCGGAGAAGGCCCTCAAGTTCGCGGAGAAATGGGAGAAAGTGGCCCAGACGGACGCGAAGAAGGACTTCTTCAAGCTGAAGGTGCTCATCTACTCGTGGACGGGCAGGAACGAGGAACTGTTGGAGATGGTGGACAACGCTCCGGCGGAGTACGCCGAGGATCCCGACGTGCTGAGGAGCGCGGCGAGCTGCGCGATGGACATGGACGACTACGAGAGGGCGAAAGGATACCTCGAGAGGGCATTGAAGCTGAACCCGACCGATTCCTACCTGAAGAGGCTCATGAAAAGCTGCGAGCTGGTGGGGAAACCCGCGCCCGAGATATCGGGCACCGACCTGCTCACGGGCAAGCCGATAAAGCTCTCCGACCTCAAGGGCAAGGTCGTGCTGATAGACTTCTGGGCGTCGTGGTGCGGTCCCTGCCGCGGCGAGATACCCAACATGGCGCGGGTGTACAAGGCCTACAAGGACAAGGGGCTGGAGATACTGGGAGTGAGCCTCGACAACGCTAACATGGCGGAGAAGGTGAAAAAGTTCTGCGCGGACAACGGGATGACCTGGCCGCAGATATACGAGGGGCTCGGCTGGAACGTAACGCCCAGGAAGGCCTACGGCTTCGACGCGATACCC
>QNBY01000171.1 GCA_003644275.1 Planctomycetota bacterium | reverse complement strand
TCCCTTACCGGCGCTTACCTGCGGGGGGAGAAGGCGGTGAGGCGCGAGCGCACCTCTCCCTGCCGCCCGTGGGGAGTCGTCCGACTGCGGGGAGTGCGCCGCTGGAACCTCGACGGCCTGGACGTGGAGATACCGCTCGGGGCCTTCACGGTGATAACGGGACGCTCGGGCGCGGGCAAGTCCACTTTGGCGGAAGCCCTGGTGGAGAGCGCGCGGGCCGCGCTCGCCGGAGCTCCGCCCCCGCCCTGGGTGGAGGCGGCGGAGGGCTTCGAGGGGCTTTCCGCCGTCGTGCCGGTGGACCCTTCGCCCCTGAAGCGCTCGGCCCGCTCCAACGTCTCCACCTACCTGGGCTTCGCGCCCGCCATACGCTCGCTGTTCGCCGCCTCGCCGGAGGCCAGGATGAGGGGATATTCCCCCTCCCGCTTCTCGCCCAACAGCAGGGAGGGGCGCTGCGAGAGCTGCAGGGGGACGGGCGTGGTGAGGCTGGAGATGGTCTTCCTTCCCGACGCCCTCGTGCCCTGCGAGGACTGCGGCGGCGCCGGCCTGAACCGCGAGGTGCTGGAGATACGCTACAGGGGGCTCAACTACGCGCAGGTGATGGAGATGGAGGTGGCGGAGGCGGAGAGCTTCTTCGCCAACGTCCGCAAGGTGCGCGTCCCGCTGCGCCTGCTGAGGGAGATAGGGCTCGGCTACCTGAAGCTCGGCCAGCCGTCGAGCACCTTTTCCGGAGGCGAGGCGCAGAGGGTGAAGCTCGCTGCGGGGCTCCTCATGTCGCGCCGCCGCGGGGCGCTCTTCGTGCTGGACGAGCCCACCATGGGGCTGCACTTCGAGGACGTGAACCGCCTTCTCGTGCTGCTGGACAAGCTGGTTGCGGTGGGGCACACCGTGGTGGCCGTGGAGCACGATCCGTGGTTCGCCGCGTGCGCCGACTACATAATAGAGCTGGGGCCCGGGGGCGGCAAGGACGGGGGAAAACTGACGGCGTGCGGCCCGCCCGAGCGGGTGGCGCGGGCCGACACGGTCACGGGGCGGGAGGTCGCGGCTGTTCTGGAGAGGGGGGGCGGTCCGCGATGAGGTTGTCGAATATCTTCTGTCTGCGGTAGCGCACGTCCACGCCGTGGGTTATGTACACCACGGCCGCGGCTATGTCCGAGGCGTTGCAGGCCATCACGTGCAGGGCGTTCGCGATGAGCGAGAGGTTGACTATGTTGTTCCGCGAGGTCTCGAGCCCGCCTTCGGTTATCTCGCGCAGGTTGGAGAGGAAAGCGCCCTTGGAGACCTCCAGTATCGCCATGGTGCGCCAAGCCTTGCGCGAGGACCGCTCGATGAGGGCCGATATGGCGCTGTTGAGCATCTTCACCACCGCCTCGAACTGGGGGATGAAGTTGAGGCCGTCCAGCGCGGATATGCGGTCGCCGTCCATCTTCTTCAGGTAGTGGGCTATCTCGACGCAGGAATCGCCGATTATCTCCAGGTTGGCGGACACCTTGGGCACGGCGAGCAGGAAGCGCAGGTCCCCGCCGGCGGGGTGGAAGTTGGCGAATATCTCCTGCGCGAGCCAGGTTATGTTCTCGTCGAGCTGGTCTATCTCGTCGTCGAAGCGGATTATCTCGTCGGCGAGGGCGTCGTTGCCCTCTATGCAGGCCATCATCACGTTCACCACGTCCTTCTCGACCATGTCGCCGAGCAGGACGAGCGCGCGTTCGATGTCCAGTATGGAATCGGTGAAAGCGGAGAACATGCAGACAATTATAACGTCGGGACGGCGCAGGCAAGTAGTTTCCGCGCCAAAGGCGGCTATCATTTCCCGAGGCATGACCTGGAACAGGTATTACTTCCATCACGGCGGAAGGATAGGGCTTCCCTCGCTGCACGACACCCCGGTCACGAAGTGGTTCATCCTCGCCTGCATAGGGGTGTACGCGCTTCAGATATTGTCCCACCTCGTCTTCGGCGACGACCTGCTGATAAAGTGGTTCGCCCTCTATCCCGACCGGGCCTTCAGCAGGCCCTACATGTTCCTGACCGACGTCTTCCTCCACAGCCCGGCGTCGGTGTACCACATCCTCTTCAACATGCTGGGGATATACTTCTTCGCTCCGGACCTGGAGAGGGTTTGGGGAAGAAAGGCGTATGTGCTGTTCCTCTTCGCCTCCGCCTTCCTCTCGTCGCTGGCGTGCGCCTTCGTGTACACCGTGCCCGTGGTGGGGGCGTCGGGAGTGGTGTACGCCGTGATGGCGGCCTACGCCCTGATGTGGCCGAGGCGGGTGGTGGTGTTCATCGCCTTTCCGGTGCCCGCCCTGCTGCTGGTGGGGGCGCTGGTGGCGGTGCAGCTCCTGCAGGCGGCGGGAGCGTCCGGCGCGACGGGAGGCGTGGCGCACTGGGCGCACCTCGCCGGGGCCTTCGTGGGCGCGGCCGCCGTCCTGATAGCGAAGGGCCGCCGCCTGAAGGGCGTCGTGCCCGGGCCGTTTCTCTCCGACGACAAGCGGGCGGAGATGCTGTTCCGCAAGATCGGCCTGCACGGCCTCCAGTCCCTCACGCCGGAGGAAAGGAGATTCCTCGATGAATACGCCTCGAGGCGGAACGGAAAGCGCGGCTGACCTTTTCGGCGCCTTCGCCTCCGTGCAAGGGGAAGGGCCACTCGCGGGGCAGTATCACCTCTTCCTTCGCTTCGCGGGCTGCAACCTGTCCTGTTCCTACTGCGACACGCCCGAGGCGCTCGCTGCGCCCCCCTTCGCCGACTTCGACCTTCCTCCGGCGAGATTGAGGCTTCCCAATCCGGTCTCCCTGTCCGCCGCCGTCGAGCCCCTCGCCGCCTTCGTCTCCGCGCGAAGGCCCGCCGCCCTCGTCCTCACCGGCGGAGAACCCCTCCTGCAGCCGGAATTCGCCGCCGCCGTCGCCGCCCGCCTCCGCGAGGCGGGCGCGCCGGTGCTTCTGGAGACGAACGCCACCCTGCCGGAGGCGCTGGAGGAAGTCCTTCCCTTCCTGGATTACGTCTCGGCGGACTACAAGACCGCGGAGACCGGCGTGGCGGAGGCGGACGAGGAAAGGACTCTGGCCTTCGTGGCGCGCGCCGCGGCCGCCGTCCGCACATGGGTGAAGCTGCCCGTATCGGACGCCCTGCCGCTCGAACGGGTGGAGGCGATAGCCGCGGCAATCGCCGAAGCCGCGCCCGCCGTGAGCGAGCTCGTGCTTCAGCCGATAACGGCCGAAAACGGAGAAAGCGCGCTACAACCGGCTAAACTCATACCGTTCCTCGAGGCCGCGGCCGCCCGGTTCCCGCGCGTCCGGCTCATGCCGCAGATACACAAATACCTCGGACTGCCATGAAGAAAACCCTTTCCGCCGTTCTGACCTTCCTGCTGCTCGCTTCGCCCTTCCTGTCCGCAGGGGAGGACGCCGTGCTCGTCACGGTCACGGGCGAGAGGTTCACGGGCGATGTGGTCCTCTCGGACGGCGTGTTCACCGTCTCCGGCCCGGACGGGGAGAAGAAGATAGAGGCCGAGTGGGTGGAGAAGGTGCGCCTGAACCCGCTCGTCAAGGCTCCCGACGCTCCGCCCGACTGCGTGCTCTTCCTCATGAGCGGCGGCGTCCTCGAAGGTTTCCTGCTGGAAGGCGCGGGCGACGGCGAGAGCATACCGCTCTCGTTGCCCGGCTTCGGCGCCCTGGCCGTGCCCGCCCGCAGGACGGCGGGGGTGTTCTTCCCCGGCAAGGCCTTCGGCCGGGCGGTGGTGAAGGAGGCCGCCGAGAAGGTCGAGAAAACCCGCGCGCCCATGAGCGACCGCATCGTCCTGCAGGACGGCGACGTGTTGCGGGGGCTCGTGGTCTCCCTCTCGAAGGACGGCCTGGTGGCGGAGATAGAGGGCAAGAGGACCACCCTTCCGCTCTCCCGCCTGTCGCTCGTCGCTTTCGCCCGCCTCTCCGGCCTGCCCGAGCGCATAACCGATTGGCACGCCATGCTCACCACGGTGTACGGAAGCGTGGTGCCCGTGGTGCCGGAGCGCATAGGGAAGGGGACCTTGAAGGGCAGGTTCTGCTTCGGCGGGGCCTTCGAGGCGCCTCTGGAGACCGCCCGCGAGATGGAG
>QNBY01000170.1 GCA_003644275.1 Planctomycetota bacterium | reverse complement strand
CTCGTCTTGACCCGCGACTTCCTCCCCCAGGGCGGTTTCGAGCGCTGGAAGGCGAACCGGCCGGAGGGTTTCACCGTCGAACCCGCCTCCCTGCGGACGGCCCCGGACGAGAAGCGCGTGTTCGAGGGCTCGCGCTCGCTGCGCGGCGTACTGTCCGACAAGGGAAAGGCGAGCATATCCGCCCGCATCCCCTTCAGCGGCCGGCGCATCTCCGCCGCCCTTCGCGCCTTCCTTGAGACGGAAGGCGAGAACGACCTCTTCGTCAGGCTCGCCGTCGTCCCCGTGGACGCCGCCGGAAAGAAGGGAAAGATGCTCTCCGGCCGCCCCCTCTCCTCGCAGGGCAAATGGCGCCCCGTTTCTCTCTCCGTTTCCTTGCCTGCGGGCACCAAAGAGGTTATCCTTTCGGTTCTGGTCGAGGGAAGGGGCAGGTTCTGGCTCGACGACCTGTCCGTCTCCGACTGAACCGGTCGGAAAGCATTCGAGAGGTCGGTGAAATGGCTCGCAAGATATTCGTCCTCAGGAAGTACGACATCTGGGTGATCTACAAGGTCCCCCTGGACCGGGCCTGCAGGCGTTGCCTGGAGCTGCACGGCGAGGTCTTCACCTTCGATAAGCTTCCCCGCTGCTCGTGCACCGAGGACAACGACTACATCGGCTATTCCCCCTTCTCCGCTCCCCTCATACCGGAGATGAAGAAGGAAGCCGCCGAGGCCATAGCCGCCCGCACCCGCACCTGTTCCCGCTGCGGCGTGGAGTTCTTCGAGACGGAGTACTCCAACGAATCCCTCTGCGCCCGCTGCAGCATCGAGGCCGTCCGCGAGATAACCCGCAAGAACCTCTCCGACGCCCTCCTGGACCAGCAGCGGATATGGTCCTTCCTCGAAGAGCACCCCGGCGCCGTCGAGGACGAGATATGGAAGGGCATAGGCGGCGCCCGCAAGACCATCCTCAAGAGGATGGTGGAGGGCGGCCTCGTCATCGAGTACCGCGCCGACGAGAGCTCGCCCTGGAAATACCGCTGCGAGCCCGCCTTCTTCGACTACCTCGCCTGCTCCTCCTGCGGGACCTCCCTCTCGGGCTCCGGGCCGGGCGATTTCCTCGTCTCGAGGGACGGCGCTCCTGTCTGCAAGAACTGCGTGCTCGACAAAGGATGGGTCTTCTGCTGAAAATGCTGTTTGCTGTCGGGAAAATCCGATATACTTCTCTCTCCGCGCGGCGGCTTGTTGAGTTGACAACGTCCCTGTACGAGGAAGGAAATGCCTGAGCTGGAAATTCTTGCGGGGCCCGACGCAGGCAAGGTCTTCGAGATCTCCCACAAGGTCACCGTCATAGGCAGGCAGAAGGGAAACGACGTAGTCCTGACCGACACTCAGGCCTCCCGCAAACATGCTCAGATCGTGCACCTCGGCTCCCGCTTCGTCGTCAGGGACCTCGAGTCCAGGAACGGAACCTTCGTCAACGGCCGCCCCGTCAAGGAACAAACCCTCAAGGACGGCGACGAGATACAGATAGGAAACACCCTCATCCGCTTCGTGGACATACCCGAGGTGGACGACAAGGGCAAGGTCCTCGAGCCCATCCTCGCCACCCGCAAGACCCCAGAGATAGACATATCCAAGATAAAGATAAAGGGCTACGAGATACTCGAGCTCATAGGCAAGGGCGGCATGGGCTACGTCTGCAAGGCCCGCCAGCTCTCCATGGACCGCATCGTCGCCATCAAGATACTCCACGAGAAGTTCGCCAGCCGCCCCGAGTTCGTGGCCCGCTTCATCAGCGAGGCCCGCGCCGCCGGTAAGCTCAACCATCCCAACGTCATACAGGTCCACGACGTCGGGCAGTACAACAACATCTACTTCTTCACCATGGAGTACCTCGACGGCGGCTCCGTCCTCGAGATGCTGAAGGAAAAGAAGACGCTCCCCGTCCCCGAGGCCACCCGCATAACGCTCGAGATAGCGCGGGCGCTCGACTACGCCCACAAGCAGGGCATCGTCCACCGCGACATAAAGCCCGACAACATTATGGTCACTCCCGACGGCAAGGTGAAACTCGCCGACCTCGGCATCTCCAAGGCCTACGGCGAGGGCTCCGCCTCCAAAAACGAGGTGATGGGCTCACCACACTACATGGCCCCGGAACAGGCGCTTGGCAGGCCCGTGGACGGCCGGGCCGACATCTACTCCCTCGGCGCCGCCTATTATCACATGCTCGTCGGGGACACCCCCTATTCCGGCGTCTCCATACACGAGATACTCAAGAAACACGTCTCCGAACCCCCTCCCAATCCCAGGGCCGAGAACCCCCGCATCCCCGGCAAGGTGGCCGGCATCGTCTGCAAGATGATGGCCAAGAACCCCGAGGAACGCTACCAGTCCGCCGCCGATCTCATCGCCGACCTCGAGCCCCTCTACGAGAAGCTCGTCCCCCGCAAAGGCGCGACGAAGGCCGCCCTCGAACTCAAGAAACTCGCCCGCGACGCCGTGGAGCGCTCCGTGAGGAAGAGAAAGAGGATCGTGACCGCCGTCGCAGTGGCGGTCGTGCTCCTCGCCGCCGCCGTGTACTTCCTCTTCTTCTCCCCCGGCCGGACCGGCGGGCCGGAGACCTCGGCGGCCCCCGCTCTGTCCGGCGTCGCTCCCGCCGCCTCCCGCGCTCCGGAAAGCCGCGCCCCGAAGGAACTCGAGGACGCCTACACCCGCTTCCGCCTCCTCGTCTCCCGCAACGAGACAGACAAGGCGCTCGAACTCGGAAGGGAAATACTCGAAAAGTGGTCCTCCTGGACCGCCTACTGCTCCCGCGTCAAGCAGGAAATGCGGAAGATCGAGACGCGCCTCATGGCCGCCGCCCTCTCCGCCCTCGAGAGCGATTTCAACGAACTCGTCTCCGCCCTCGTCGCCCTCTCCCCCGCCGAGAAACTCGACCGCATCGCGCGTTTCCGTTCCGACCATGCGGCCGCCCTCGACAAGTACGGGGACGAGCCCGAATGCAGGCGCATCCTGAAAGAGATCGACAAGCGCGAGATCGCCGCGCGCCGCGCGCTGGAGAAGGCCGAACAGCAGGCGTTCGAGACGCTCAAGGCGCGCTTCTCCAAGTACGTCGAGGACAACGACTTCTTCCGCGCGGAGAGCATACTCGCGGAGTTCAAGACGCGCCATCCCGGAAAGTTCGCGGACGAGCTCGACCGCATGGAGAAGGACCTCGCCGCGGCCGAGCGCCGCCACTTCGACTCCGTGCTCGAACAAGCGGAGAGCGAGGCCCGCAACGAGAGGCTCTCCCTCGCCATAAGCATACTGAAGGACTACGTGCGGAAGCAGGAAGGCCGCCGCTGGGTCAAGGACGCCCGCGACAAGCTCGAGGTGTACGCGAAACGCCTCCAGGCCTACTGGGAGGAAACGGTCAAGAGGGGGAAGCAGGCGGAGAAAAACTTCGACTTCGGAACCGCACGCCGCCTCTACGACGGGCTCAGGAAACAGGTGGCTTTCGACGAGGAACGCCTCAAGCGGGCCGAAGAACTCGTCCTGTTGGTGGAACGCGAACAGGACTTTTTCCGTAAGTTGATAGAAAGAATTAACGGCAAAGCCCCGGTCAGGCTGACGTTCGATATAACCGGAACCCTCGGAGCGAAGTTCAGGAATTGGAGCATCGTCAAGGCGGACGAAGAGGCCCTGCACCTCAGCAATGGAAAGGGCGTGAACCAGGCGGTCAAATGGCCGAGGCTCTCCGGCGTGTCTTTCGAGAGGTTGGTCAGCATGGTCATGGGCAGACTCACCGACGAGGCGGACAGACAGGCGAAGGAACGCGTCCTGCTGCTCAAGAAGGAAACCGCCGGACTCTGAGAAGGCCCTTTTACACCGAAGGGGATCTGCCGACAACGATGAAACTCCTCCTCGTTCACAACCTGAAAGGTTTGCTCGACAACTACATCTTCCGCCTCAAACTCAAGGGATTGCAGTGCGAGGGGGCAGGTGACTGGAACCACTGCATCTCCTCCTGCAACATCAACCGTTACGACCTCGTCCTGATCTCGTCCGAACTCCCCGAATTCCCCCCTGAACTCCTCGCGGTCTACCTCCGTTTCGTCCTGCCGG
>QNBY01000169.1 GCA_003644275.1 Planctomycetota bacterium | reverse complement strand
GACTCCCAGCGCCAGGCCACCCGCGAGGCTGGCAGGCTGGCGGGGCTGGATGTCCGCAGGATAATAAACGAACCCACCGCCGCGGCGCTCGCCTACGGGCTCGACAGGCGCGGCGCGGACTCGAAGGTGGCCGTGTTCGACCTCGGCGGGGGCACTTTCGACATATCCATACTGGAGCTCAGCGGAAACGTCATACAGGTGCTCGCCACCAACGGCGACACCCATCTCGGCGGCGACGACTACGACGAGGCGCTGGTGACCTGGCTCGTCGAGGAGTTCTTGGACGAACACGGCGTGGACCTGCGGAAGGACCCCATCGCCATGCAGCGGCTGCGGGAGGCGGCCGAGCGCGCGAAGTGCGAGCTTTCCGGCAGGGTGGAGACCGAGATAGTGGTGCCCTTCATCGCTTCTTCCCCCGCGGGCCTTCTGAACCTGCGCACCACGCTGACCAGGGCGCGTTTCGAGGCCCTCACCGAGCATCTCACCCGCCGTTGCGAAGCCCCTTGCCTGACCTGCCTGAAGGACGCCGGACTGAAGCCTTCGGACATAGACGAGGTGCTCCTCGTTGGAGGCTCCACCAGGATGCCCGCCGTCCGTAGGCTCGTGAGGGAGATATTCGGCAAAGAGCCCAACAGCACGATAAACCCGGACGAGGTGGTGGCGGTGGGCGCGGCCGTCCAAGGCGCCGTGCTGGCGGGAGAGATGGACGACATGGTGCTTCTGGACGTAACCCCTCTCACGCTGGGGGTGGAGACCCTCGGCGGAGTGAGCACCTGCATAATCGAGCGCAACACCACCATCCCCACGTCGAGCACCCGGATATTCTCCACCGCGCGGGACGGCCAGACCACCGTGGAGATACACGTCGTGCAGGGCGAGCGCAAGATGGCCGCCGACAACCGCACCCTCGGGCGTTTCAGGTTGGAGGGCATTCCGCCCGCCCCGAAGGGCATACCCCAGATAGAGGTGAAGTTCGACATAGACGCGGACGGGATACTCACCGTATCTGCGGTGGATCTCTCGTCGGGCGCGGCGAAGAAGATAACGGTGAAGGCCACCGCCGGGCTGCGCGAGGACACCGTGGAGCGGATGATAGAGGAAGCGCGGCGCATGAGCGACGAGGACGACCGCAAGGTGAGGCTCGCGGGCCTGCGGAACCTCGCGCGCGCCCTCATGGACGAGGCGGAGAAGCTCATGGAATCGGCGGGGAAGGCCGTTCCGGACCGGATGGCCGCCCTGGCGGCGGCGAAGGCGAGGCTGGAGGACATGCTGGATTCGGAGGACGCCGAGGCGCTGGAGTCCGCCGTCTCGGCGCTGCGCGAGAACCTGCGCCTCGCGGCGGGCTCGCTCGTGGAGGAGGAGACGCGCCGCCGCGCCGAGCGGGCGAAGGACATAACCTCTTCGCTGCTTCTTCCGCCGGAGGAGGGAGCCGGTCCCCCTTCACCGGGGCGGCGGCTGTAACGGCCCGAACGCGGAGAGGACCGGACCGCAAGAAAAAAGCCCCCGTGAAGGGGGCTTTTCGTTTGCTGGCGGGAATGTATGGGAATCGAACCCACCCGGGACCATGAAGGCCCCACAACGGGTTTGAAGCCCGCGGGATCCACCAGGACCCTGACATTCCCGCTTCGTCCACGGAGATTATACCCCCGTTGTCGCCGGGGGCCATCTCCGTCATTCGAAGTATATTTCCTTTTCGCGGCGTTCGAAGACCTCTCCGATGATTGCGGCCCTTACGCCTTCCTCGTGGAGGGCGGCGAGCATCTCTTCCGCGGCGGCGCGGTCGAGCGCGATGACGAGGCCGCCGGAGGTCTCGGAGTCGAACACCAGGTCCACCATGTTCGGGTCGAGCGTCTCGCCGAGTTCCACCCTGTCCTTCAGGAAGCGGTAGTTGCGGAAGGACATGGGAGAGGCGAGGCCCGCCTCTATGAGCTCCATGGCTCCCTCGATGACGGGGAGCTCGGAGGTGTGCACGACCGCGGTCACGCCGCTCTCGCGCGTTACGTTCGCAAGGTGCCCGGCGAGGCCGAAGCCGGTAACGTCGGTGCAAGCGTGCGCGCCGAACTTCCTCATCAGCTCGGAAGGCCGCTTGTTGAACTCCTTCATGAAGGCCACGGCGCGGGCCACCACCTCCTCGGAGACCGCGCCGGGCTTGATGGAGTTGGTTATCGCGCCGACGCCGAGCGCCTTGGTGAGCAGCAACACGTCGCCCGGCCTCGCCCCGGCGTTGGTTATCACCCTGTCCGGGTGCACGCGGCCGATGACCGCCATGCCGTAGGAGACGCGCTCGTCGGTCATGGTGTGGCCGCCCACCACGAACGCCCCGGCCGAGCGCACGGCGTCCGCGCCTCCCTGCAGGATGGCGGCGAGCACGTCGAGGTCCAGCTTGCCCGTGGGGAACATCACGACGTTCAGCACCGCCAGGGGATCGCCGCCCATGGCCCAGCAGTCGCTCAAGCAGTTTGCCGCGACTATGCAGCCGTAGTCGTAGGGATCGTTCACCACGGGCGGGAAGACGTCCACGGTGAGCACGAGGGCGCTGTCCGGGCCGGTGCGGTACACCGCCGCGTCGTCGCACGAAGCCGCGCCGACCAGCAGGTCCGGACACACGTCTGGATGAAGCTTACCCAGAACCTGAGCAAGATCATCCGGGAAGAGTTTGGACGCTCACCCGGCGCACTGGGAATAGTTCGTCAGAAGCACTTTCTTGTTGTCGTTCATCGCGGATTCCTCGTTCGTTCGTCAGGCCAGCGTTGCGGGATCCAAGCGCGAGAGGGCCTCGGCGAGCCTCTCCTCGTCGCCCTCGAGGAGCGTCCTCACGTCGAGCACCGCCTCCTCGTTCTCCACGCGGCAGTAAACGGGGGGCCTTCCCATCCTCAGCGCCCTGGCGAGTCCTTCCGCCCCGCACTCGGGACAGCGGAGCCTGACGGTCCAGGTGGGAAGCTCGATGTCGGGCAGACTGCCGCCGCCGGTGTAAGTCTTGTCGGGAGCGACGCGGGGGGAGAAGCGGGCGTCGAGCATGGAATGGAGGCGCTCCGCCCGCGCCTTGAGCTCGTCCTCCGGTATGGTGAGCATACGCAGGACGGGCACTTCCTTCCAGGCGCGCTCCGGGTTCAGGTAGAGCCGCGCGGTGGCCTCCAGCCCCAGACAGGTGGCCTTATCCACCCTGAAAGCCCTGGCGAGGGGATGCACCCTTATCTTCTCTATGGTGACGCGCTTGCCGAGGATAATGCCCGCCTGCACTCCGCCGAAGAGCTTGTCGCCGGAGAAACAGACGACGTCGGCCCCCGCCGCCACCGAGCGGGATATGGGATAGTCCTCCGGCAGTCCCTTGGGCGAGAAGGGCACCGCCTGGCCGGAGCCTATGTCGTCTATGCAGAGGACGCCGAACTCGCGGGCCAGCTCCGCCATCTCCTCGATGGGCGGCATGGAGGAAAATCCCTTTATCCGGTAGTTGGAGGTGTGGACGCGCATAATCGCGCCGGTGTTCTCGGTGATGGCGTTGCGGTAGTCCTTCAGGTGCGTGCGGTTCGTGGTGCCGACCTCGACGAGCTTCGCCCCGGACGCCTCGAGCACGTCGGGGATGCGGAACTTGCCGCCTATCTCGACGAGCTGGCCGCGGGAGATTATCACTTCCTTGCCCTTCACCAGGGCGGTGAGCACGAGATAGGTCGCGGCGGCGTTGTTGTTCACGAAGGTGGCGGCCTCCACGCCGAACACCTCGGCGAGCAGGCGGCCGGTGAGTATGTCGCGGTCGAAACGCTTGCCGGTGACGGGATGGGCGGCGAGGCGGCAGTAGCCGGAAAGCCCCTCGCAGATGTGCCTGACCACGGAGGGAGCGAGCGGCGCCCGGCCCAGGCTGGTGTTGAGGATTATGCCGGTGGCGTTCACCACGCGGTAGTGGAAGGGACCCGCGAGGGCTTCGAGCTTCCTTCCGACGGCGTCCGCCGCGCCCGCCTCGTCGGGTATCTCCGTCTCCTCTCCGGCGAGCACCGAGCGGCGTATCTCGTCCAGCACGCCGCGGACCGCCGACAGCACGCGCTCGCGGCCGTATTCCTCCATCAGGGCCGTTATGGACGGCTGCGCGAGGACGGCGTC
>QNBY01000168.1 GCA_003644275.1 Planctomycetota bacterium | reverse complement strand
TACTTCATCCCCGAGAGCAAGAAGATATCCGACCTCTTCCGCGAGTTCAAGGCCAAGCACATCCACTTCGCCGTCGTCCTCGATGAGTACGGCGGCACCTCCGGCATAGTCACCATCGAGGACATCCTCGAGGAAATAGTGGGCGAGATAGAGGACGAATACGACGTCCGAAAGGCCGGCGACCTCATCCGCCTCCCCGACGGCTCCTGGATCGTGGACGGCCGGATGGAGATCGAGGAGCTGAACAGGCGCCTCCAGCTCTCCCTGCCGGAGAACGACCGTTACGACACCGTCGCGGGCCTCATTCTCGACGCCCTCGGCAAGATACCCTCCCGCGGGGAGTGCGTCGAACTCGCCGGTTGCAAACTGACCGTCCTCGAATCCGACGAGAAGACCATAAAGAAGGTGACCCTCACCAAGGTCGAACAGGGCGAAAGCGGCGGCGATGGGGATAGGCAAGACTGAGGCCCTCGTCCTCAACAAGACGCCCTATTCCAACACGAGCCTCATCCTCGCGGCGCTCACCCCCGAAGAGGGCGTCATGAGCTTCATCGGCAAGGGCTACCGCAAGCCGCCCCGCCGTTCGTGGTCCCCCCGCGAGCCCATCGAGACGTTCACGGAGATGGAGTTCACCTTCTACCGCTCCTCCGGCGAGCTCCACCACCTGCGCGAGGCGGCCGTCATCGAGCCATTCGAGGGTCTGCGCTCCGACTACCGCCGCTTCACCGCGGCCGCCTTCGCCGGGGGGCTCGCGATAGACTTCTGCGGAGAAGGGGGCGCGGAATACTACGAGAATCTCCGCTCCTGCTGGGCGGAGCTCTCCGGCGGGACCCGGCCCTGCACGGCGGTGGTGCGCTTCTGGTTGAGGCTCCTCCGGCTCGGCGGCCTGCTCCCTTCCCTGGAACGCTGCACCCGCTGCGGCGTCTCCCTCCATGGGCGCTCCGTGCGGTTCGTGGCGGGCTCCGGCTTTCTCTGCCCCGCCTGCACCGCGTCCTCGGGGGCGGCGGTGAAGCTCAACGCGGGCGATCTGAAGTACGCCTCCTTCCTGCTGGAGCGGCCCGACGCCCTTCACAGGCTCGCCGTCCCTCCCGTCTCGCTCAAGAGGCTCCACGCCGTGCTCGTCGCGCAGACCGTCCGCGAGCTCGGCAGGAGGCCCCGCCTCCTTGACCGGATGGCCAAAATCTGGGAAAATACGGGCTGGAAATAGTCCCGGAAACGAGGGGAACGATAACATGAAAAAAGCGCGCTTGTTCCTGCTCGCGGCGCTCTTCTGCCTTCTCGGCTCCGCCGCGGGCGCCGAGTGGATATGGCGTCCCGACGTCGGATGGATAAACACCAAGGAAATAGTCAAGGCCTCCCCCCAGGAACAGTTCGACTACGGGATGAGGCTCCGCGAGAAGGGCGAGTACAAGGCCGCGGCGAGGGCCTTCCAGCTCCTCCTCTACACCTTCCCCCACTCCAAGCTGGCCCCCCGCGCCGCCATGATGACGGCCGACTCCCTCTTCAAGGCGGGCTACTACTACTCCGCCTTCCTCGCCGTCAAGCGCGTCATAAGGAACTATCCCGACTCCGAGAACCTCGGCGCATGCGCCAAGATGCTCTACGAGATTGGGCGGCGCTTCCTCCAGGGCGCGAAGCGCGAATTCCTGGGAATAAAACTCTTCAGCGGCAAGTCCTCCGCCGTCGAGGTCTTCGAGGAACTCCACTCCTTCGACCCCTGGGGCGAGTACGGCGACGACGCCCTCCTCGGCCTCGGCGACGCTTGGATGCACCTCCACGACTACCGCAAGGCGGCCGAAGTCTACGGCAGGCTCGCCGCCGAGTATCCCGACAGCCCCCTCGCGCCGCGCGCCAGGCTCCAGCAGGCGAAGTGCTACGACCTCCTCTCCCGCAGCTGGAGCCACGACTTCCTCTCCCTCAGCCGCGCCATGAAGGTCCTCAACGAGATAAAGCCCGACGCCGACATCTCCGAGCAGGCCCGGGCCCTGCGCGAGGTCATTGAGGACAGGCTCGCCCACAAGCATTACGAGACCGCGCGTTTCTACCTCAGAAGGAAGAAGTACCCCGCGGCCGAGATATACTTCCTCAAGGTCATGCGCGAATTCCCCGCCACCGTATGGGCCGAGAAGGCCAAGGTCGAGCTCGCCAGGGTGCGTAAGCTCATGGCCGAGAAAAAGAAGGCCTCCGCTCCGGCGAAAGAGGCCCCCCCGAAAGGCGACTGATGAAGAAACTCTCCCTACTGCTTTTCCTGTTGCTGGCGCTCTCCGCTTCGGGTTGCTACGACGTGAGGCTCTCGGACGTGAAGCCCGGCAGCGTGTACTGCGCGGTCTTCCGCAACGACACCTTCTACCGCACCTTCGACGAGACGCTGAACGTGGAGATACGGCGCCTGCTCGCCCGCAACTCCGTCTTCACCGTCGCGTCTTCCCCCAGGGACGCCGACTACGTCCTACAGGGCACCATCCTCTCCCTCTCCCGCCGCGTCATCCAGACGGGCAAGGAAGACATCCCCCTCGAATACGCCTACGAGTGCAAGATAGCCTACCTCTTCACCGACCGTGACGGCAGGAACACCGGCCGCGAGGGCGGCCGCGTCACCCTCCGGCGCTCCTGGCGGTACCTTCCCGCCGCGGGCGAGACCCAGGACGACGCCCTCAGGGCGCTCGCCGTCTTCATAGCCGAGGAGATCGTGCGGGACCTGCAGAAGAAGTGGTGAGGTGCGGCGTATGGCCCCTGAAAAGAACAAACAACCGGTCCCCGGCTTCGGAAGGTTTCTCACCCCCTTCCTGCTCTTCACCCTCGGCCTCATGGCCTTCCTCTGGCTCACCAACCTCTCCTCCGGCGGCGTGGAGCTGTCGGCCACCAAGTTCCGCCGGCACCTGCTGAACGGCGAGATAGAGAAGATAGTCCGCCGCGGCGACCGCGTCGAGTGCACCCTCGGCGGGCCGGGCGTCGCCAGGACGGAGACCGGCAGGAAGTACAAGAAGTTCTACACCGTCATCCCCGAGGAGGAGTGGGCGCGCTACTACCAGCCCCTCGTCCAGCAGGCGGAGGACGAGCATAAGCTCAAGGAATACATCAACCGCCCGCCGAGCAAGATGCCCGACATCCTCCTCAACATCGGCATATTCGCGCTCGGCATACTCCTCATCTGGTTCCTGTTCTTCCGCAGGCTCTCCGGCGGTCCGGCGGGCGGCATATCGCTGTTCGGCAAATCGCGCGCCCAGCTCATCCAGAAGGGACAGATAGACGTGACCTTCGACGACGTGGCCGGAATAGACGAGGCCAAGGAGGAAGTCCAGGAGATAATCCACTTCCTCAAGGACCCCCAGCGCTTCCGCCGCCTCGGCGGCCGCATACCGCACGGCGTCCTTCTCATCGGCCCGCCCGGCACCGGCAAGACCCTGCTCGCCAAGGCGATAGCGGGCGAGGCGGAGGTGCCCTTCTTCAGCATTTCCGGCTCCGATTTCGTCGAGCTCTTCGTCGGCGTCGGCGCCAGCCGCGTGCGCGACCTCTTCTCCCAGGCCAAGGCCAACGCCCCCTGCATCATCTTCCTCGACGAGATAGACGCCGTCGGCCGCCGCCGCGGCCCCGCCGTATCCAGCGGCGGCACCGAGGAACGCGAGCAGACCTTGAACGCCATACTCGTTGAGATGCAGGGCCTCTCCTCCAGCGAGAACGTCATCGTCATCGCCGCCACCAACCGCCCCGACATGCTCGACCCCGCCCTGCTCCGCCCCGGCCGCTTCGACCGCCGCGTCTTCGTGGACCTGCCGGACGTGAAGGGCCGCGAGGAAATCCTCAGGATACACGCCCGCAAGGGCGACATAAAACTCCGCGATCCCGCCGACCTCAAGGTCATCGCCCGAAGCACCCCCACCTTCAGCGGTGCCGAGCTCGAGAACCTCCTCAACGAGGCCGCACTCCTCGCCGCTCGAAGCGACAAGGACGCCATCACCATGGCCGACCTCGAGGAGGCACGCGACAAGGTGCTCTGGGGACCCGAGAAGAAGAGCCGCACCATCGCCGAGGAAGAGAAACGCCTCACCGCCTACCACGAGGCAGGCCACGCCATCGTCTCGATGCGCCTGCCCGAGGTCGAGCCGGT